>CAYVSN010000118.1:0-4666 GCA_964453875.1 uncultured Dehalococcoidales bacterium | reverse complement strand
CAAATCCGCGGAGCTGAGCTACCTCGGGTCTCAATTCCCCCAAAACCCTACCTTGGATAATGTGCCTTGATTGCTTCTGCCACCTTGTCCCACTCAGCCCAAGTCAGAAATGCGCTTCCTTCTTTAGTAGGCTCTGAGATGGCATATCTTTTGGTGATAGTCACACCTTGCTTCCATATCTTAAGCCCCATTTCTCCACCGCCATGTATTTCCGGCTCTCCTTCGATTTCGATGACTTCTATTGGCTCCAACGACTGTGACATGATCAACCTCCTCTAGTTACATTTCCCCAACATTGACCAGCTTTGTCCTTTCGGATCGCTGGGCTATCTCTCTTTACATCTCAAAGCTCACTTGGTGCGGAATGTCTAGTCCAGAATTGCTATTGCTCCCGTCTTTGCGTACACCGCTACACCTAAGATAGCTCTTACCAAGCGAACTTCGATTGAATAGTGAAGCCAGTCCTCCACCAGAAGCCCCAGCATCAGAAACGCCTGACAGGGGCTCCGCTGCTACTATCGAGACTGCCATGCCGGGAATTACCAGTCTTCCGATGAACCCCATTCTAACATGATTGCAGGACTTGCTGGATAGTTCGCTCCTTCCACCGCCCAAATCTGATCAACTGGGCTATTGGCTACAAGTCAATTCCAAAGACACTGCCATAGCCTGAGTGTTTCCACCTCTCCACGCTCAATTCTCAGGTATGTCCTAGAGTGTAACGTGTCTCCATCGTCACACATAATATCCTACCAATCCCAAGAAGGTTGCCACCAGCAGAACTGGAACACTAGAGTCAATCGGCCTTCTAATGGTGCCTATTTTAGTCCAGGTTCAATCCCCTTCCAAGGATACAAATAGAAACGCTTCTTCCAATCCCAACGCTGTAGCGCTTTGCGACTAGCTACGGAACGCATAATGAAATGTGCAACAGGAACTTGGCTTCAAGCGGAACTAGCCACAATCATCGAGGGGAAGTAGAAATGCTCATGGTGGGCACAAGAAATCGCCCCGAGTAACCTTGCCGTCTCCTTGGCTGTCCGCCACCGCCCGACTTCCGCCTACCTTGCGCTTGGCTCTTTTACTTCCTCACGCGTCTCAGCTTCTGCCTTCTGGCACCGGTCTCTCAGTCCGCCAAGCACCCGCTTAATTACTCGGAGCTAGTGTTAATGTAGCACATCCACCAAAACTTGTCAAGTACTAGTCGGCTCTTTTGCTGGTGTTCTATGAAAATGTCACGGCATGAAGGAGATGGTGACATTGAGCAGGATAGCTGATTCGGCTAAGCATGTTCCCGCACGTGGCAAAGAAGCTGGTTAGAAGCAGTATGGGATGTGACCAGGATGAGTCAAACGATGATCGGTTTCCCAGCGAATCAAATGCCAGCTCCGGGGCATGCCGGTTATTCTACATCACCGGTATCTCAGGGGCTTCTAGCGCCTCTGGCGGTAGCTCAATGGAGACTGGTTGATTGTAATCATAGACTGTCATGTCTGTGCTCAACTCCATGGTCATTTTGTCAAAGGCTTCCACAGCGGCTCCTACATCGTCAGGAGTTACCTCCACACGTATGTTAGCCTGGGCCTTCGTCAAGAGAGAGCTATCCTTAGCTATCCATTCCTCAATTGATAGAGACGTCTTGTCAAGTAGCTCCTCCAGATTCTCCATCTCCGCCAAGCCCATGCCTAGCATGCCCTGTTGCTGAGCCAAGTACTCAGCTAGTTGCTCCATATCAGGCATTATGTCAAATACGTAGCACTGAATGCCATTTACAACTTCACTGCCCACGAACTTGACTTCTGTCGCCGTTTCCAACAACTCTACTTGCTGGTCAACCTGCTCCCATAGTCCCCACATTTCGGGGGTCAACTCCATTTTCATCCACTCTTCACCAACTTCAGGTATGCTCATCTTGACATATACCCACTCATCGACCATGTAAATCTCCATGCCCATCTGTTGTTGATCTTCCTCTGGCACATTCATAGTCATGTTCATGCCCAACTGCATCTCTTTGTTCGCGCTGTCTATCACGCCAGTGGCATCTGCGGCCAGGGACATCGTTCCTGGCTCAGTACCTCCAATTACATCTATTGTCACAGACGCATCCATATCAAAAGTATATGTTTCCGCCTCAGCGAGACCGTTTGCTGCGTCAATTACTATTTGGTCTATTTGCTCCAGAGTGAGCGTCTCCTCTTTTTCAGCACAGCCAACGAAGGCAAAACATAGCAGCAAGGCCAAAGACAAGAGCAAGACCTTTCTCATCATTGTTGACATATTTCCCTCCTCCTTATCTCATTAACGCTCTACTCCTTGCACTATACTATTTTATCCCAGGAAGAGCAATCCCATTCTTCTCATCGAGTTGTTCTGTCAACAGTACGGCGCTTCTGTGCTCACGTAATCGGTCTACGTCAGTTTCCCTGCTGTTCCAAAAGCTACTATGTCGGAGTTCCAGACAGTATCATTGAGATTACGGCCCTGGTAGCCACTATGGCGCCAGCCCCGATTTCCTCAGCCTGCTCTATCATCCTCTGTATAGCTTCCTCTCGAGCCTGTGCCAGCATCACAGTGCAATCTTCGACTTCACCACCAACGATATTTGGCAAGCCAGCTACGATATCCCAGCCCACATGCCTAGCTCTAATCATGCTCCACTTGGAAGACAAGGTTACGGTAGGCAACAATAGCCGCACTACGTTCTACCCGGTGAACTATGGCTTGAGCAATACATCCTCTGGCGTATAGGCACAGTTAAGAAGTTCAGGGAAGGTGAGGAGGTCAACTCGCGAGAACAAGGCTCGGCCAACGCCTTTCAGAGTCTTCCGCGTGCTACCGCCAAAATCACCTGCAAGTAGCATTGACCTGCGCCATGCTGACCCGTTACCGACGCACGATAAAGCTCCAACGTCACGAATTGCATTCCCTCATAAGATGGGTAAGTACTTCTTAAGCTCGTATTCAGTCACCTGAGTCCGGTACTGGTCCCACTCGATCTTCTTGTTCTCGACGAAAGCATCAAAGACATGGTCACCAAGGGCCTTTCGCACCACCTCACTCTTTTCCGTGAGCTGGATTGCCTCCAAAAGGCTGGCAGGTAGACTGCCTATGCCCCGCTTCTGTCTGTCCTCCTCGGTCATGGCATACACGTTCTCCTCAACAGGATCTGGCACTTCATATTCTTTCTCGATGCCCTCCAGTCCAGCCGCCAGCATCACGCTGAAGGCAAGGTAGGGATTGCACGCGGGATCGGGGGATCTGAACTCAATCCTGGTAGACTTTTCTCTACCAGGCAGGTACTCTGGAACTCTGATCAGGTCAGCCCGGTTTCGCCGCGCCCATGAAAGGTACACGGGCGCCTCATATCCAGGAACCAGTCGCTTGTAGGAATTGACCCACTGATTGGTAACAGCAGTGATTTCAGGGGCATGCTTTAGGAGCCCGGCGATATAGCACTTGGCTACCTTAGAGAGGTGGTGCTCATCGCCCTTATCGAAGAAGGCATTGGTATCACCTCTAAACAGCGACTGGTGGACGTGCATGCCACTGCCATTGATTCCGAAAACCGGTTTGGGCATGAAGGTAGCGTAGACCCCCTCCTGTAGGGCTATTTGCTTGACTACTAAGCGGTAGGTCATCACGCTGTCAGCCATAGTCAGGGCATCGGTATACCTCATGTCTATCTCGTGCTGGCTGGCGGCTACCTCATGGTGGGAATACTCGACGCCTATGCCCAACTCCTCCAGGGCGAGAACCGTTTCTCGCCTCAGGTCAGCAGCGACGTCCAAGGGGGTCATATCAAAGTAGCCCCCTTCATCTAGACCTTGAGTTCCCCTTGAGTCCCGAAAGTAGAAGTACTCCAGCTCGGGCCCCACATAATAGGTATAGCCCATGTCCGCTGCCCGCTTCAAATTCCTCTTTAGAACATACCTGGGGTCACCTTCGAAAAGCTCACCGCCGGGTCTCTGTATGTCGCAGAACATCCTAGCTACGGCATGGTGCTCTTTGGGTCTCCAGGGTAGCAACTGCCAGGTGTCAGGATCGGGAATAGCCACCATGTCGCTCTCGTCGATCCGAGCAAACCCCTGAATAGAGGAACCATCAAAGCCCATCCCCTGCTTGAGGGCGCCTTCCAGTTCCTCCACAGTGATGGCAAAGCTTTTCAAAATACCCAGAATGTCCGTAAACCACATCCTGATGAACTTAACGTCATGCTCTTTGGCCATCTTGAGAACATACTCTTTGCCTTCCTCGCCGCTTCTATTTTCCATTTCTGCCCTCCTTATTTTCACTCTTAATCTCCTTCTATATTAATATATTTATACAGCGTCGTCCCCATCCTCCCCAGTCCTGATACGCACTACGTTATCAACAGGAAAGACGAATATCTTCCCGTCTCCCATCTCGCCAGTTCTGGCACCGTTGGCAATGGCATGCAGAATTCTGGATACATCTTCGTCCAGGACAACAACCTCGATCTTGAGCTTAGGGAGGAAATCCACCCGGTATTCTCCTGCTCGCCATTGCAGCAATAGTCCCTTCTGTCGGCCTCTGCCTGTATGTAGTCAGCAAAAGTGGGACAGACTGGCCTTGAGAAATAATGGACACCTCAGAGGCCATTGCCCTGCTCCCTGATGGTTCTATTATAGTTCATCCTTGCTTG
>CAYVSN010000117.1:0-4679 GCA_964453875.1 uncultured Dehalococcoidales bacterium | reverse complement strand
CTCCAAGCGGGGTCTATACTTGAAAAACTGAGAAACGATGGCTTTACCGCACTCGCAGACGGTATTTCCCCTATCGAGGGAGAATTTGGGAAGGCTGATGTTTTTGAGCGACTGGGAGCAATGCGATAGAAGTAGGCTAACGCGCTTTGGGTTGCTCAACATTAATTCACCATAGGCTGCCACAGAACATCGTTTTGTGACCCCCGAGGTATTCTGCCAGAGGGCGTACTTGCACAATATGCTCCGCTCTCTGCAGATGCTCTTCTGCTTATTGTGCTGCTCTGCATCCCCTGCTGTACTCTGCTGCAGGAATTCAGAAAAGCAGAGGCAAAAGGGAGAAGCACAGATGGCAGGAAGAGGCCGAACAAAACGTAGCAAGAAGCGAAGCAAGAGGTACGAAACAAGGCGACACAGGACCCAAACAACGGGGCTTAAGGTGCAATTTCCCGTTTCAGTGGGTGAAAACCAAATTGGGATACACTGGTCCCTGCAGCCTTCCGGAAAGAGTCTTTTTGAGACATCCGGATTACAATTCGCGAGGATAATATAGAACTAGTAAATCTCTCCAAGATGGCACGGGAATGGGATATGACTATCATGGATGTTGTAGCTTACCTGAAACAAGAAGGTAACGAAATCCTCATCTGGCAAGAATTTTAAGCAAGGGTAAAAAACATGAGACGGGCTGTACCAAGTGGTGAATCGGTACTCGGAGAAAGACAGAAGCCTCAGGCCTTGCCTGTAGACAGACAATCGAAATGGGTGAGGGTTGTAAACCCTTGACATTTCTCTAGATAGGTTCCTGTTCTGCTAACATTTTGCTAACAAACTGATTGACATCCCACACCACTGGATGCCACCCCAGATACAAAATGGGTCTAATCCGCAAACCATAAAACACCATTTTGTATCTGGCAACATGTCCTGACAAATTCGGCTTCTATCTTCGGAACCAGGGGTCGTGGGTTCGAATCCCTCCAGGCGTGCTTAAAAATCGCCCAGCACGTATTCTCCCAATCCTCTCAGATACGAAGTGTCATTATGCCTGGTCAGGATAAAACGACCGTTTGCATAACTGAAAACGGTGATTCCACACACATCCTGTTTGATATTCCAAAAATGTGAGCCGTCTAGCCCCAATAGGTAGCATATCAAAACCTTATTCACAACCCGGTGAGACACCAAAGCCACACTTCCATTACATTTCGAGATCACATCATCAACCACACCAATAGCTCTTTCCCTCACGTCGGCTAGACTCTCCCCATCGGGCATCTTCACCGTGTGAGGATTGCTATGCCATTCATCATGAAGAGCTGGATATAGTTTCCTTACTTCAGCATCAGGCAGACCTTGCCATTCCCCATAATCAAAATCTATGAGTCCGTTGCTAACCTCTACATCTACCTTCTGGTGTCGGGCGATAACATTGGCAGTATCCAACGCCCGCCTAAGGGGGCTGGAATAAATCGCCTCCAGCTCCAAATCGCTCAAGTACTTACCCAACAACTCTGCCTGGTTAAGCCCCACTCTGTCCAGATCTATGTCAATCCTGCCCCTGTATATTTCCCCCACATTCCACTCAGTCTGTCCATGCCTCGCCAGGATGATTTCTGTCATTGAGAATACAACTCCTCATTCAGAAAGGGAACCAAGGCAGCAATCAAGCCGTCCGCATAAATTCTCTTCCTGTCCATGACCCCTTTGGTCAAATACCCCGCTGCCCCTTGTTTCTCTTTAATGTCTCGCTCCCCAGTCAGATTATCCATGATATCGCCGAGCTCGGAACCATTTGACAGTTGCTCGGCAATACCGTCTAGGAGTTCAAATATGGGAGAGGTTCCAAGTCCCGTTCTCCCCGTGTCATCCATAATACACATCGCACTTAGGGCGAACCATTTAGAAAACAGCTTTATTATGCCCCCTTCAGTGCCGACAAAGAATTTGGCATCAAGACTTTGTTCATCACTAATCTTCCTCAGTTCCGGCGCCCTATTCTTCGCACCTTCGAAAGTTCCCCTGGCTACAGGCTGACTGGAAACTCCGCTATCAACCTTAATTCCAATCACTTCCACTGCAGCAAAATAATCTGAGAATGCCTCTTCCGTTGCTGCTAACTTGACGCTATTCTTCGAACCAACCAGTGCCTTCACCATTCCAGCTCTTCTCTGATCTCACCATCTGGAAGCAAACAATCAGGATGATGCTCTCCCCTTTCCTGCATTTGATACCTGATGTAGCTCTCCCAATGTGCTATGCAATAATCATCTACCCACACTTCCTACCTGACCTTCCCTGCTCGTAGTGGGCTCTCAGAGGACAAACCAAATGCCACTTACAAACTCTCTCCCTCATTTCTGTATTTCATTATACCCCATGGCATAGGACATAAGAGAGGGCGCCATGAGCAGCTTGCCTCATTCAATATGGATTCGAGGCCAGCAGCTAAGGGACAATTCCGCAAGGCCAGAACTTTGAGCAGCGTGAACAGGTTTGCTCACAAGGTCTTGCCGTTATGGAAGACATGGTGTGGACGAGAACACAGGCCAAGGAAATAGCTCAAATTCCCGAGAGCTCTGCTGAGAAAGGGTGACCATCTCGGTCGAAATGGGGCAAGTAGTTTTCCGCCGCATCCATATCCTGAATCCAGCCATTCTCTAGCCCCAGTCCATCAACCAATTTGAGGACAGCCAGGTATTCCAAAACGGAGATTTGGCGCCGCAATTGTGGTATCTGAGAGGCTAGATAGCTTGGGTAATACTGAGACATGATGCTCACCGTTACCTTAGGAGAAATCTCCCTAAGCAACCAAGCAAGCGAGTCCCCACTACCCGCCAGCCCGTTGGGGAGGATGAGATGGCGTACGATTAATCCTCTCTGAGCCAGCCCCGAGTTGTCTAATACCAACTCATCACCCACTTGCCGGTGCATTTCAAGGATAGCCTGGCGAGCCCGCGTCACATAATCAGCGGTATGAGAGAATTTTGCCGCCCAAGTATCAGAAGCATACCTCAGATCGGGCAAATAAACATCCACAATCCCATCCAGTGCTCGTAGGGATGCCACAGAATCATAGGCATTGGTATTGTAGACTATTGGCACCCTGAGCCCCAGAGGTACTGCTTCCAGAATTGCTCGAACCAACTGAGGCACGAAGTGGGAAGGCGAAATGAAGCTGATGTTGTGACATCGCAATTCATCCTGAAGATATATCATCTCCTGAGCCAAAGCGTGAAAATCCACCTCCTTGGAGCCCTGGCGTTCTGGGTCCTGACTAATCTGGTAGTTCTGACAGTAAACGCATCTCATGTTGCAGTTGCCAAAGAAGATAGCCCCGGTCCCTTGGGCACCTGAAACTGTTGGCTCTTCGCCATGATGGTCGCAGACTGCACAGACTATGGGCAAGTGACCGGAGTGACAAAACCCGCGCTCATTTTTCAAGCGGTTGACATGACACTCCCTGGGACAAATATCACACGATGCCAGCCGTGCTTCCAGCGCCTCAGCCCTGCGGTGAAACTCGCCGGAACGGTATAACGCGAGATATGACAGCTCCATTCTACGTCTCCATGATTATCTAAGCGTACTCATCGAGCCCTGTCGTCACATTAGGAGACCTCGTCGTAGCAATTATAGTCTACTGGCTGGCCACCTTCAAAACCTATCCGACGTTACACAATCCGCCCCATTGTCTAACAGGTGTAACGTTCCGCCCCTTGTGAGACCCCAGGGTTCGGGCTAAACGAAATGAGCCACTTGCGATGCATTGTAGCATATGCGTTTTGTACAAACTCTGAGTTCGCTTAGTCCGCTTTCTCTTTACAAATCATGGCATCTGCCCCAGTAGCGCAGCAAGTCATCGGCACTACAATTGCACACCCCCTCATGATCTCACTCATATCCGTCAGTTTTGGGGGCTGCGTTCATACTCTCGGGCATACTTTGCCCATGAGCGCCTATTCCACGAAAGCGTACCCGCTGCCTATTTTCAGCGACTCATATCACATGACCCATTGACGAGAGACGGATTCTAGTGTATCTTTCCATGATTTGCTAGAATCTACGCTTTAAGGAGGTTAAGCCATGGCACAGGTTAATATGATTGTTTGCTGCAAGCAAGTGCCTGATCCTGAGGCACCACCGGCTGTATTCAAGGTTGACACCGCAGCCAATAAGATGACCTTGCCCCCAGACGTAAAACCCGTGATCTCCCCTTACGATGAAAACGCTATGGAAGCTGCTCTAAGGATCAAGGACAAGGCGGGTGGGAAAATCACAGTGCTGAGCTTGGGTAATAACTTAATCCGTGATGTAATCAAAAAGCCGCTATCTGTAGGCGGTGATGAGCTTGTCCTTTTGGAGGACCCAGCCTTTGAGGAGGGAGATAGTTGGTCAACTGCCTGCGCTCTGGCAGCAGCAATCAAGAAGATAGGAGAATACGACCTCATTTTCTGTGGCAGACAATCCGCCGACTGGGACGCTGGCCAAGTTGGCTTAGGTATCGCTGAGATCCTTGGGATTCCCGCGGTAAGCGTAGCCCGCAAGATAGAGGTTACCGATGGAAAGGCAAGGGTAGAGCGACTCATTCCTGACGGCTACGAAGTTGTTGAGGTGGAGTTCCCCGTCTTAATCACAGTGACCAGCGAACTGGGCGACCTTCGCTATGCTGCCCTAAAGGG
>CAYVSN010000116.1:0-4687 GCA_964453875.1 uncultured Dehalococcoidales bacterium | reverse complement strand
TGCAACCCGCACCCTTGAAGCCAATATCGCCAGCAATACAACTTTCAGCAATCGCCACTGCCAGCCCGCCATCCGAGCAATCATGAGCCGATTTGATAAGTCCATGTCTTATGGCTTCCAAACAGCAACGTTGCACCCTTCTTTCCAAAGCTAAATCGATAGTAGGTTTTCCTTTGACCAAGTGGTGCACGACCTCCAGATATTCGCTGCCACCAAGAGACCCTTCGCTTGGGCTCAGGGCAGCGCCTAGCAGAAATACCAAATCGCCTTCGTTTTTGAAAGACATAGTGCAATATCTGTTTATGTCATTCACAATTCCTACCATGCCCACTACCGGTGTAGGGTAAATAGCCTGGCCTTTGGTCTCATTGTAAAGGCTGACGTTGCCACTGATAACTGGAATCTTTAGTTCTCGACAAGCTCGCGCCATCCCTTTGATGCTCTCTGTCAACTGATAATAGACGTCGTCCTTTTCTGGATTTCCGAAGTTGAGACAATCGGTAATAGCTAAGGGCTCAGCACCACTACAAACCAAATTCCTAGCAGCCTCAACTACTGCAATCACGCCCCCCAAGAAAGGGTCAAGATAGCAATATCGCCCATTGCCATCCGTGGCCAAGGAAATGCCCTTCCTTGTGCCTTTCATGCGCAAAACAGCAGCGTCGCCGCCAGGGAGAACCACAGAATTGTTCATCACTTGATGGTCGTATTGGCGATAAATCCACTCCTTGCTGGCAATGTTGGGCGAAGCCAATAAACGAAGCAAAGTAGAGTCACATTGCCTAGGCCTAAGATCAGGGATAGTGGTCATATCGAAGGATTGAAGTTCGGTAAGCCAAGCTGGTTTTTTGCTCCGCCGACGATACAAAGGTGGGGACGATAGTAGATTCACCGGGACTTCGGCCACCACTTCCTTCCCTTCCTTAATCACGGCTAAGCTGCTGTCAGTAACCTCGCCAATAATGTCAGAGCGGAGTTCCCAGTGATCAAACAAGGCCTGCACCTTGTCCTCATAACCCCTTTTTACAATCACGAGCATCCTCTCTTGCGATTCTGAAAGCATCACCTCATAGGGGGTCATATTCTCGTCGCGCCGAGGCACCTTGCCTACATCTATCTCCACACCAGCTCCGCCTCTAGCTACAGACTCCACAGCAGCGCTGGTCAACCCGGCAGCTCCCAAATCCTGCATTCCTACAATCCAGTCCGTCTGCGCCAGTTCCAGGCATGCCTCTATAAGCAGCTTTTCCAGAAAGGGATTGCCCACTTGAACCGTCGGTCTCAGTTCTTGTTCTTCCTCGAAAGTGCGTGATGCCAGGCCAGAAGCGCCAAAAATACCGTCACGACCGGTCTCAGCCCCCACCAGCATCAGCCAGTTGCCTTTACCACTTGCCGTAGCTCGAACTAGCTTGGCTTTTTCAGCGATACCCAAACATAGAGCGTTGACTACTGGATTGCCTGAGTAGCAATTGGCAAAAAAGGCTTCGCCACCCATGTTAGGTATTCCCAAACAATTCCCGTAGCCGCCAATGCCACCCACAACACCACTAAATAAATAGCGATTGCGGGACTCAGTCAGAGGACCAAAGCGAAGTGAGTTAAGCAAAGCTATAGGTCGAGCACCCATAGCAAAAATATCACGTACGATGCCCCCTACCCCGGTGGCTGCACCTTGATATGGCTCAACCGCCGAAGGATGATTGTGGGATTCCATCTTCATAACCAATACGTGACCATCACCAATATCTATTGCTCCAGCATTCTCCTCCCCAGGACCAACCAAAACGTCTTTTCCCCGAGAAGGCAAAATCTTGAGCAGCGCCTTAGAATGCTTGTAGCCACAATGCTCACTCCACAAAGACCCAAACATCCCTAGCTCTACTTCAGTAGGCTCACGCCCCAACCGCTGGACAATAAGGCTATATTCTCTTTCGCTTAAAGCTACCTTATCAAGAGCTTCTCTGGAGATAGTCAATCATCGACTCCCAAATTAGATTACCGTCTACGCTGCCAAGAAGTAATTCGCAGGCTCGCTCCGGATGGGGCATCATGCCCAGAACATTGCCCTCCTTGTTCAGAATCCCTGCAATATTATGTAAAGAACCGTTGGGATTGACTTCCTGGGTTATCTTACCTGAAGGAGTAGAGTAGCGAAAAACAACTTGACCGTTGCCTTCCAATTCTGCTAGAGCAGTCTCATCCGCATAGTAATTTCCTTCGTAGTGGGAAATGGGCATTCTCAATACCTGTCCCTTCTCGCATTTGGAACTAAAGGAGGAATAATCGTTTTCTACTCTAAGACTAACCCACTGACACCGGTATTGGAGATGGCTGCTGGGCAACAAAACCCCGGGCAGGAGTCCAGCCTCACACAGAATCTGAAATCCATTGCAGATGCCAATGACCAGTCCCCCATTATGAGCAAATGCCTCCACAGCAGCCATGACTGGAGAAAAACGGGCTATAGCCCCAACCCGGAGATAATCACCGTAAGAAAACCCCCCAGGCAGAACGACACAATCATAGCCAGAAAATTGAGTCTCTTTGTGCCAGATATAATTAGCCTCTTGCCCCAAAACATCATGAAGGGCACAATAACAATCTCGGTCACTCCAGGTGCCGGGAAAAACCACAATACCAATTCTCATGCTATGAATAGAAAACTGGCGGTCTCATTTCACCGCCATGTACCTTCCACCTACCCAGTCCAACCTTCCGCCACGAGTTTGACTACCTCGAGCTCTTCCACTTCCTCACTGCTTGTTTCTTCTTGCGCTTCACGCTTGGTTTCACATAGAACCTGCGTCTACGGAATTCAGCTAGGATGCGACCTTCTTGCACTTGTCGATTGAACCTGCGAAGCAGATTCTCAAAGTTCTCGCCTGGGCCAAGCTTCACTTCAGCCACATGGAATCACCCCCAGCCACTCGATTCTACTACTTTCATCACAAACCAAGCTATTCTACTCCCCACCCCAATCTCCGTCAAGGATTGAACGGGTCTGTGCCGGCTCTTGGAGGATGAAACCGACCTGGAGATCGTGGGCAGCGCAGCGGATGGTGAAGAAGGTGTCAGGTTGGCAAAGGACCTAGTACCTGACGTGGCTATTATTGACGTAGCCATGCCTGGGATCAGTGGCATTGACGCGGCCACGCAGATCAAAGCAGCCTGCCCAGCCACCGCCATCCTCATGATGAGCGCCTACAGATATGAGTCATACATGCTTGCTTCCCTGTGGGCAGGAGTGGCGGGGTATTTGCTGAAAAACGTTTCCCTCCGCGATCTGGTAAATGCTATCCGCTTGGTGCATGCTGGTGAGGCGGTGTTTGATTTGAAGGCTGCCAGCAAAATCCTGAGTCGCATGGCCGGCGACAAGAGCGAGGAGAGGAGAGATCTTGAAGGATTGGGGCGCCGTGAGCTGGAAGTGCTTAGGCTGGCAGCCAAGGGCATGAGCAACAAGGAGATTGCGGCGGAACTAGTTATCAGCGAGCGCACGGTCCAGACCCATCTGGTCAATATTTGCAGGAAGCTACGCACCAATTCACGTACAGCGGCTGTTCTCACTGCATTAAAGGAAGGCTGGCTCACTATTGATGACCTAGCCTCCAAGGAAGATCTGTGAACGAGGCCAGGCAGTTAGAGGTAAGGGGAACTCGTGCTCACCTGTCTCCTCTCGATTGAGGGACATGGACTTTGCCAGAGCTTATGCAGCCTTCCTCTCCGCCATCTTCCTTACCTTCTCTACGCTGCCATAGACTCTGTCCATCCCTTCGTCGCCGGGGGTTATCTTCAATCAATAGCCAAAATCGCCTAGAATCTTTCAATCCCTTAATTGATGTACTGTGTTAAAATAAAGTATGGAAAAGGATATCGATGCCTTTCTCCATTATTTGGCTGAAGAGAAAGGGTGCTCCCAGAATACTATGGCCGCTTATCGCAATGATTTAGGCCAACTGCTCAGTTTTATCGGGGCAGAGAGGGCCAAGGGCATAGCCAGGTCCAGCGAAGGGCTGCTGAAAAGCTATTTACTTAGCCTCAGAGAAAAGGGGTACTCCACAGCCACGGTAGCTCGCAAGGTGGCTTCGGCTAAATCGCTTTTCAAATTTATGGTTGATTCAGGTAGGTTGAGGGAGAATCCAACACAGAACTTAGTTTCTCCTCAAGTCCGCAAGCATCCGCCGAAGCTTGTGTCTTCATCTGAATATCAACGTTTGTTGGCAGAGCCAGCAAAGTTGTCTACTCCAGAAGCCAAAAGAGACAGGGTAATGTTAGAATTGCTCTATGCCACTGGTTTGCGTGTAAGCGAGCTAGTCTCATTGAATGTGAAGGATGTTGATTTCCAACGTTCTTGTGTGTGCTGTTCCGGAAGACGGATTCCTTTCGACGACCACATAGCCCAGTTGATCGGCGATTTTGTGAAGGGCGGAAGATTTGATCTGTTGTACGATGAGGGCGAAGAGACGTTATTTCTCAATCGGCGTGGCAAGCGGCTTACGCGGCAAGGATTTTGGCAGATTGTCCGGAACTATGGTCGCAAGGCTGGTTTCGGTGCCAAGATCACACCGCATGCCTTGCGTCATAGCTTCGCTGTGCATAAACTACAGACTGGTGCTGACCTTCAATCCGTCCAACAGCTCCTAGGTCATGCATATGTATCGAGTACTAGGATTTACAGGCAAGTTTGACT
>CAYVSN010000115.1:0-4709 GCA_964453875.1 uncultured Dehalococcoidales bacterium | reverse complement strand
GGGCTCAACCACAATCAGCACATTATCTACGCTCGTCTCCACGCCTCTGCCAAAATGTTCCACGCCTGCCTCCATATCCACGATTCCTATCTCCTTATCCCTCAGAGAAAGCTTTTTCAAGAACTCTCGACTTAGTACCCCCATAGGGCAAGCGCATCCCTCGAGGGATTGGAGTATCTTGCCTATAGAGACTAGCCCTATCCCATCCTTTTGCAGAACATATGGGTATGATAGATCTTCGGTGGATATATTATCCCGTGCTAGCACGCTCATCTTATCTTCCGATTGCCCACGAGAGAACTCAGATCTCATTTGTCGCCGCACTGCTTTCTTGCCTCCTGCCAGTTCCATGAGAGGAACAGGTGGGGTGTCAAAACCGAGCATCCGATAAAGCCCCAGGTTTGACTCATCCGAATCAACAACCAGCACTTGGTAGCCTCTGTCTCGAGCGCCCTTTGCCAGCAAGGTAACTATAGCGCTTTTGCCACTACCGCCTTTTCCACAAATCGAAATCTTCATCCGGACGCTCTACCGATTAATCCCTATCCTTCACAGAGGAGAATCACCTTTCTAAATCCAGGTACCACTTTCTTCAGCTCATCGTCGAGTAGCTCAGCCACTACATCCTTAGTTGTTCGTGTCCTGTCTACATGGCAGGCAGAGGGATTTCGTAGCGGCCTATAGTACTGCAGCCTTACTACTCCCTGGCTAATGTCCCGTAACTGGACATCCGCTCCTCCCAAGCTTGGCCTTATCCTGGCTAGCACGCCTTCTATTTCTTGCTTCAATTCTTGTTCCATTCCAAGTTAGGAGTCCTTAAAGTGGTTAAATATCCAGCACGGGCCACCCAAAAAACCGGCGCATTTGCCTAACAAAGAGCATACTTATCAGTTAAGGTAATTTCATCTAATCCCTTCCTATCCTTCTCTGGAGTTTCCGCAGGATGACCGATTGAGACTACCGATAGCAGCCACTCTTCGTCAGGGATTTGCAGGAGTTGCCTCGCCTTCAGAGGGCAAGCCTCAACACACTCAGCACAGTCCTGGCAAAAGCCCTGGACAGGATAGGGGAAATCGTACGGGTCCTCTTGCTTCCAAAGCTTAGTGGGACATTCAAGAACAGCAGCGCAGACCCCTTTGTCGCATCTCTCTGGGTGGCACTTCCCATAGTCCACCGCTACCTTCAGTTTTGCATCGAGCATCTTTCCGTATGCCTAGGTTGGTTTCGAAGTCCTGCGAGTGCTCAATGAGAAAGCTAGGGCATGCCTGGGCTACATCCCCCTGGGGCAAACTACAGCAGTGCCTTCACCTTAGACCGGATCATGCTCTCGGGAACCGCTCCAACGCTAGAATCAAAAAGCTGACCGTTTTTGAAAAACAGCAGCAGAGGTATGCTCATAACTTGGTATCCCGCGGCCGTCCGATGGTTCTCATCCACATTAATCTTGCAGAACTTGAGTTTTCCATCATATTCCTTCGATAGCTTCTCAGCTATTGGTGCAATCATATGGCAGGGCCCGCACCACGGGGCCCAGAAATCTACCACCACAGGTATGTCAGACTTCAGGACCTCATCCTCAAAATTCTCATCTGTGATCTCTGATACCATGGCTCGCCTCCTTTCCTATCTCGTTACATTTATGGCAATAACCTTCTAGGTGCAATTCAACCCTGGTCACACAAAAGCTATTTGTCCGTTGCACCTCCGCCACCAGTTCACGAATTAGGGGGCTTTCAAACTCAACGACTTGCCCACAACCCTGGCAGACCACATGCTGATGTTCTGCTCCACGCCTCATCTCGTAGTAACAGCGCATCTGACCCAGATGCTTTTCCTCTATCAAGCCTTGTTCCCTAAATAGGCGTAGGTTGCGGTACACTGTGGCAAGGCTGATGTTAGTGTTCTCCTCACTGGCTCGGCGATACAGTTCCTTAGCATCCAGATGCATTCCGGCCCGTTGCATGACATCAAGGAGAAGCCTTCGCTGAGCTGTAAGTGGGTGGACTGCCGGTCGCCGCTCGTTGCGATTGATTTTCATTCTCATCCGAGAATGTACCAGCCTTTTTCGACAATGTCAAGGCGACATTGTGAAGCTTGGGTTTGGGTGGAAGGAATAGATATGGGAAGTTGGAAGAAGGAAGGTCCAAAATGCCAGTCAAAAGGAGGCCGGTTCATTTCTCTACAAGGCAGAGACAAGGAAAGATCATGCTTCACAGGATTTTCGAGTAAACCACAAGGCGACCAACACCGAAACCCATATGCTCAATCAGACTGCGTAAGTCCTTGTCTCGGTAGTCTATTCCTACGCGCATCGTCTTAATGCCTCTAGATCGGTATTTGTCAGCCAGTGCATTGAGCAAGCTAATACCAATACGTTTCCGTTGATAATCAGGGTGAACACCTATCATTTGGATAACGCCGAATTCTGTAGCAGCTTCGCGCAGATGTGCTATCTGGCCCAAGATAAAGCCACGAACCTGACCATCGACTTCAGCTACGAAGCTGAAGTCAAGCAGCGCTGCCACATTTCCAGTAATCGAATCTGCATAGCTGGTTGGACTCTCCTGATGCCTTACTTTCCTATCAATAGAGAGAATATATTCAGTAGTGAGATTTGCATAAGTAATGGCTTTTCCCGCTGCTCTTACTTCCCTGTCAACCGAAAGCACAGCGTCAATGTCTCCAACAACCATGGGTCTGACTTTTGTTTTGCCTTCTACTCTGCTCATGACAGTCCCCTTTATCCCCTAAGCGATTTCTTGTGACTGAAGATTGTTTACGCCCCGCCTTCTAAATTGAGCCTTATTATAATATGCAACTAAGGATAAGAACAACATACTGTCTGAAACTTGGACACCTTTTGTCTGGCAACAATAGCTTCGCTGATATTCCTATTCCTTCTCACTTCTAGCAAAAGCTCCAAATATGAGCCTAGGAGCCTGTCCCCTCAAAATAGTGCTTGAGCTTCCTCTTGTGCCCTTTCACCTCGATCTCTCGCTTACGATAATCCCTAACGATGAAGTTTTCCTTGTGTACATCTACATCCTTCGTCACCTTATTGCCCCAAACCCCATCCCTGCCCTGTCCAGAGCCTCCATCTTCCTTGGCTCGCGCAGGACTTCCGTCCAGATTGCAGGACATTACTTTGAAACTGCACACAATTCAGTGCTACACTACTGTCAGCCTAAGGCATTGAAAGAGATGCCTGACTTTAGAATTTGTGCCATCGGTTCTCTGGTCTCAGCCTTCGAAGCTGGCGATGAATTCTGTGATCTATGGTCCAGTGCCTTCATGGCGACTAGGTAGATTGTTGGGTGTAGACCTCCTCTCCACACAGGGAAAAACCTGCAATTTCAATTGCGTCTATTGCCAACTGGGTAAGACTGCCAATCTGGTTAGAGAGCGGAGCGTGCTTATTCACACCGCCGAATTGACGGGGGAACTGAAGAGCGTAAGAGGGGTAGCTGCGGATTATGTCACCTTCTCCGGGATGGGCGAGTCTACTTTGGCTGGTAATTTGGGGCAGGCCATGGAGTTAGCTAGGGCAATTTTGCACCTCCCCGTAGCCGTCCTCACCAATTCTTCGCTGATGTCCAGAGAGGACGTCTGCGCTGACCTTGCTGAAGCGGATGTGGTAGTAGCCAAAATAGACGCTCACAACCACGGCCTGTTCAAGCAAGTTAATAGACCCGTAACAGGCCTCCTGTTTCGCGATGTACTCAAAGGTATTGAGGTTTTCAGGAGTATATTCAAAGGCAAACTATGCCTTCAAATAATGTTCATTGAGATGAACAAGGATTTTGCTACGGAGATAGCCAAGATGGCAAAGACTCTGCTTCCCCATGAAATACAGCTTAACACTCCTTTACGCCCCTGTGCTGTGAAGCCTCTGACTCGATCCCAAATGAGTTCCATAAAAGGTGACTTTGATAAACTTGGGGGTGTAATCACAGTTTACCAAGCATCTCGGCCTGAAGTGACGCCTCTGAGATTAAATGAGACACTGCGAAGAAGGCCAAAGCTTTGATGGTAGCTGATACTTAAGCGTTAGAGCTATATCGTGGAACAAGAGCGGATACTGGAATTGAAGCCCATAGGGATGATCCATTCGCCTTATCCTTCGAGGGGCCAAGCACCACGCCAAGGCGCTGGGAGGGAGGAAATCTGCCAGGTGGAGCTATTCCAGGAGTTTGAGGAAGGCCTGAAAGACATAGAGACGTTCTCCCATATCATCTTGATATATTGGTTTCATAAGTCCAAAGGATATTCTTTGATGGTAACGCCATCCTGGGATACAAAGCCGCACGGGCTCTTCACGAGCAGATCACCAGATAGGCCGTGTCCACTGGGTCTGTCTGTGGTGGAGCTTGTAGCAAGAGAAGGCAATATTCTCAAGGTAAAGGGCATAGATGCCATAGATGGCACTCCTCTGTTGGACATTAAGCCATATTTCCCAGCTATAGACGAGAGAAGCTAAGGCTAAATGGGGCCGGCTTCATTATGATCCCGGTCACCTACTGGGGTGCTTGCAGCTATGAGCATTCCGCCAACTATCGCCACAAAAGCTGCCTTTGGAACAACGCTACTGGTGATTTCCCCCACAGCAGTAAGCGCCCTGTAGGGACACAATGCAGAAAGCAGTTCTGTGGAGAGCAGCATTGGTCTTAGGTCTGTGTGGCTTAAGTGGTATATTGAATGTGTCGTAAGTA
>CAYVSN010000114.1:3654-4758 GCA_964453875.1 uncultured Dehalococcoidales bacterium | reverse complement strand
TCGCCCCATGGATTGGCCTTGGTATCCTTCTGGGAGGGAGCATGACCTGGTTAGTACTAAGACGCCTGAGGCTTTACGGTTAAAGCTTGGCTAAACCCAAGCCGAGGAAGCGGATGCAAGGCGATGTAGTTACTGTTGACCTTTATCGGAAGTTGCCAAAGGGTGGCCTATAGGCTTATTGTCGTCAGGGCACAGTCCGGGCTGGTGAGAGCTGAGGGAAAGGCACTGAAAACTGGCCTGTTTACCGGCAAGGGTTACGGGCGAAGCAAATACGTCAGAGAGCAGCTAAACGAGATTTGCGAAGGGCACCCTGAGTGTTTCGCCATAGACTCAAGATTCATTACCAGCAGCATGGAAAGGCAGTTTGATGATACAGTTATGGCCGTAACTGGCTGCTCTCGCTTTTATCTCGACGGTCTGGCACAGGCCTTCATTGATAAAGGCGTTTCAGCCTATTTTCCTTGCGATTGCAGGGCTGACCTGGGTTGCGTGGATAAAGCTATCGCCTATCGGAGCGAACAGCTGTGTGTCGGGTAGCTGATGGTGGAAAGGGCGGTGGCGAGCACCATGAATGTAGCGTGACTGGACCTCTTATACAGCGCAAGGGTCAAATACTGCCCAACACGAAGTGGGGATAAGACCCTTGAAAGAGCTAATCGACAACAGGTCCTCCTTAGCTCGCAGCAGACGTGTCGGCGAAGTTTACTGCCGAACTTGACTGGAGCGTGTGGGCAATCAGTCATATCAGGTTACCCCGCGTCCCCGCGTTGGCCAACTTGCTCCTCTCTGGTTTCTCCAGGTGGCTGTTTGGTCTTCTTAGGTGGTCTTTTGCCTTCCTCTGGCAGCGTAGACTTCCAGAGTTGAAAGAATGCCTTTGACTGCACGCTCAGTGGCGTTGGCGCAATAGTGCTGGACAGCCCAGCAGCGGATTTCGGGAGCTTGAGCAGAGAAAAAATGAACCAGAGTAGGTGATGGAGATGGCAGTTAAGGCAAAACCGTTAACCTAGACAGAGATAAGCAAGGCTGGGGATGTGACTCGGGATATTCCGAAGGTCGAAGGCGTGAAGTCTGCTGACATAGCGACTGTTGCTACGGTGTTATAGC
>CAYVSN010000114.1:0-3554 GCA_964453875.1 uncultured Dehalococcoidales bacterium | reverse complement strand
GAACTAATCCTCGCAAGGGGATTGAAACCCTCCTTTCAACTATTATTCACTACCTCAGAACCGCATGTCGTAACGAGAGTCAATCCTGTAGAGGGGATTGACTCTAGAGTTCTCCACAGCTAACATTCGGGCTAACGGCCGCACTATGGGGATAGTTGACAACCTGTTCATGGTTTTTCTCCTGATGCTTCTTGTGGGGATAGTCAGCGGGAGAATCGCCAAGGCCATCCGTCTTCCTGACGTCGTACTGTATCTTCTGTGTGGCATACTGCTGGGACAGAGCGGTCTAGGGTGGATTGTCCTCCCGCCGGAATCAGCGGCATATCAACTTACCATCACCTTCGGAACGGCATTTATCCTGTTTTGTGGAGGCCTTTCCCTCGACTTGAAACAGCTCAAAGAGACAGGGTTAAGCATTGTCCTCCTTGCTACAGTTGGAGTCTTATTGACCGCTGGTTTGATCGGGGGTACATTTGCTTTAGTAGGACTTGGGCCGATTATCTTCGGACTGCTCCTTGGCGCCGTTATTGCACCGACCGATCCCGCCACGCTGATTCCCATTTTTGAGCAGGTAAAGATCCCAGCACGCTTGAGAACCCTAATTGAGGCTGAGGCCGGTTTTAATGATCCCTTCGGAGCGGTACTTTTTTCTCTGGTCTTGCATCAGATCCTGGTGACTTCTGGCGGTTTTGACATCGGAAAGTTTCTTGCCCTGCAAATAGCCGCTAGCATTATCCTTGGCCTGCTTGTTGGCTTGCTTACTGCCTTGCTTGTCAATAAACGGTGGGAGCAACTGCTGGGTGAGTTTACCCCGCTGGCGATAATCATTGCGGTCCTTGCCGGATTCTATTTTGCCGACCAAATCAGCGGGAGCGGATATCTTGCCGTCTTTGTAGCCGGGATAGTGGTAGGAAACATGAAACATCTACACCTGAGCATGCGGCATGAGTATCTAGTCGAAACGCATACACTATCTCGATATATCTTTCAAATGGTGAAAATGTTCATATTCATACTCTTAGGTTCGCGCATCGATATCGGCGGCTTAATCCATGATTTTTGGGGTGCTGCCATAATAGCTCTTGTGCTGGTTTTTGCCGTCAGGCCCTTGGTGGTTGTTGCCTGCCTCAAGATTCCCAGGAAACCACGCTGGTCATGGCGCGAGACTGCATTTGTTGCGTGGACACGGGAAACCGGGGTAATGGCGGCTGCCCTGGCCGGTCTTTTGCTAACGCAACACGTGGAACACGCCAGTTTTATCGTGAACACCACGTTCGTAGTTATCCTCTTTACCCTGCTAGCACAGGCAACTACTGCAGGACCCCTTGCCAGAAAACTGAAACTTGGTGGATAGTCTGCTCAGTTATCGTACTTCGTGCATCGGACTTGGTATATCGAGTTGTGAACGGCCTTATAGAGAGTGGACAAACAGTCCTGGCTCAATTGAAGACAAAACGACACCGTCTGGGCTATGATATAAGCGGGGAATATCTCGGGTTAGGAGGGAGACAGATCAGGAGCTTTACCTGTGTTGAGGGAACCCTAGCCTTGCTTGATCTCATGGGCAAAGAGGACACGGCCACCCTATAGGATGTTAGCCCTGACTATCACGGGAGGCAAGAATGACAAAAGCTAATCGGAAGAGAGACTCCGAAATCATAGTTATGCACCCCTCATGGCTCAATTACTCTGGACACGTCTTTTTGCTTATGATCTTTGTAGCTGGTGCCGTCGTATGTTTCCTTAATGAACGCGAAGTCCTAACAGTGGTAGGTTATGTTCTAGTGCTTATCGCGTTTATTATTCTTATTCACGCTGTTGTGAGAAGATTGTCACGTAAGTTTACTATCACCTCTGATGGCGTGAGTTCAAGAGTAGGCATTGGTGGCAGGAGTGAGAAGGAAATCAGGATAAGTGACATTCGCCAGGTAGAAGTAAGACAAAGTGTAGGGCAGCGCATCTTTGGTCTTGGCAACGTACTCTTTGCTTCGGCTGCTACCGGTGGGGTAGAAGTCATATTCGAAGGAGTCAGGAACCCTACGGGAGTAAAGAACAAGGTCAATGATCTACGGGATGCCCTGGCCGTAGCGGACAAAAAGAGATGCCCACAATGTGGTGAATTCATTTGGAAAGAAGCGAAGGTATGCCCGCACTGCCATCTGACCTTCGCATCTGAACAAGAGGGGTAATGACGGACTATCACAGTAAACCGTTGACCGCCATATTGTCCAATACGGGCTTTGCGGTTCAGTTGGCTCACCATAATTTGGGAGGTTTCGATTGAAGCTAAAGGGCAAGGTCCACAAATTCGGCGCCGATGTTAATACAGATGTTATTATCCCGGCACGCTATCTTAATGTTTCTGAGCCTGGCGAGCTCGCAAGGCACTGTATGGAGGACATAGACGCTGAATTTCTAGCCAGGATTGAGCCTGGAGACATCATAGTGGCGGCGACTAATTTTGGCTGTGGTTCCTCTCGGGAGCATGCCCCTCTGGCAATAAAGACTTGCGGTATTTCCTGCGTTGTAGCGCAGAGTTTTGCCCGCATATTCTTTCGCAATGCTATTAATATCGGCTTGCCTCTGCTGGAGTGCCCTGAAGCGACAAATGAAACAGAAGCTGGCGATATTCTGAAAGTTGACTTGTCCCGCGGTGAAATTGACAATATTACCAGGCAGAAGAAGTTCACTGCCAAACCGTATCCTGAATTTATGATGGGAATCATAGCCTCCGGAGGCTTGATCGAGTATACCAAAAACAGGCTGGCCAAGAGGTCAGCCTGAGCGCAAGCCAAGGAGAGACTGTTCGCGTGTAGCTCAGAATCACGTGCAGCGACAATCGGGGTAGATAAATGGAATTTGACATTGCAGTGTTACCCGGTGACGGCATTGGCCCTGAGGTCATAGCTGAGGCAGTAAAGGTCTTACAAGCTGTAGGGGAAAGGTCTGGGCATAGATTTGACTTGCATAAAGGCTTGCTGGGCGGCTGCGCCATAGATGCCTCGGGCACAGCTCTTAGCCAGGAAACATTAGATATGTGCAAACAGTGTGATGCTGTATTGCTCGGTGCCGTCGGTGGACCAAAATGGGATGACCCTCAAGCTAAAGTCCGCCCAGAGGACGGGCTTTTAGCCCTGAGAAAAGGGCTGGGCTTGTTTGCCAATTTGCGTCCCGTAAAGGTCTTACCTATGCTGGTTGATTCTAGCTCCCTCAAGCCAGAAGTAATTGAAGGGGTTGATTTGCTGGTAGTGAGAGAGCTCACTGGAGGACTTTATTTTGGTCTACCTAAAGAGCAGTGGCAAACGCCGGAGGGAAGGCAGGTTGTTGATACCCTAGCCTATTCCGAGGCAGAGATCGAGCGCATATTAAGGGTTGGTTTTGAGTTGGCTCGGGCTCGCCGCAAGAAACTGACTTCGGTAGACAAAGCTAATGTCCTTGAGTCTTCGCGTTTATGGAGGCAAATTGCCACGGAAATCTCTGCCGATTATCCCGGTGTTGAGCTACAACACATGCTAGTTGATGCTTGCGCCATGCGGCTCATTCAGCGCCCCGCC
>CAYVSN010000113.1:2331-4791 GCA_964453875.1 uncultured Dehalococcoidales bacterium | reverse complement strand
CACTCCTACTATCGCTACCTTCTGAGCCGATGTGATGTTGACGGCCACCGTGCTCATGGCCACAGCAGGCAATAGCCCGACTCTCACTGCTGGCTTCAAGGCGGATGGTCATCGATGAAGTCGGCTGTCGGAGACAATCGGTATCTCCACCACAAAAGTCGTTCCTGCGCCGAGCTTGCTCTCGGCATACAGATGGCCACCATGCCCTTGCACAATGCCGTAGCAAATGCTGAGACCGAGCCCTGTTCCCATTCCTACATCTTTGGTGGTGAAGAACGGGTCAAATATGGTTTTCAGGTTGTCCTCTGAAATACCAGGCCCATCGTCAGTAAAGGCTATCTGAATCATTTCGCCCGCTGTTTGCGTCTTGATAACAAACTTACCTTTGCCGTGTGCCTCAATCATGGCCTGCTCAGCGTTGGTGGTGATGTTGACGAAGACCTGCTGCATCTGGTGGAAGTCAGCCATAGTCTTTGGAAGATCAGAGTCCAGTTCTGTCACGATCTTAATGTCGTTGACCCTCATGCGGTAGGCGTGGAGCTCCAGGTTTTTCTCAACAACTTCGTTGATCGAGATGAGGCTTTTCTCAGGCTTATGCCCGCGGGCAAAGGAAAGCAGGTTATCGATGACCCTGGTGGCTCGCTGTGCTTCCTGGTATATAGCCTCCAGACAACTGTTTGTGGTCTCATCCACGAGTCCTCTTACCATTAGAAGCTGGGTATAGGCCGTGACTCCAGCGAGGGGATGATTCAACTCGTAACCGATTCTAGCTGCTAGCTCTCTAAGCCTGCCTTCGAATACTGCCCTATGGTAGTTGTAGACCTCTTCTCGCGGCGACTCCTCCGAGACCTCTAGCAGCCTTTTCCCAGCAGACCTTGTGCTGGCATGATCTGTTTCTTCGTCAACAACGATGGAGAGGTCTATAGGCGTTCCCACGTAGTTCCTTGGCTTTCTCTTGGACTCGTTCGATAGCCGAATAGCGGCTGGCAGAGGTTTATTCTGCATGGACTTGCTTCTCGGCACCATTTTTTCGCCTCCCTGCGGAACCCACCTGTGACCTGACAGGCTGGTTCATCAGCAGTACCACTATCTTACGTGAACATTATCATACCCACCACCATCTATACAATGGTTCTTTAAGGTGATCCTCGTTAGGAAAATGGTACCGCAACTGTGAGAGAACAGGTTTGCCACCTCGATTTCCGGTGGCTTTTAGAGGATCCGCCCACTCGTTATGGATGGTACAATCATAGGAGCGTACAACGAACGCATTCAAGCGCATACGGCGATGTTTCACAGTGTGAGCTGCTAGTACTATGTTTCGTGACAGTACTGTTGTGCCGGCCATGGCGGCGAGAATTGAACGAAATGGCTATAGTGCGAGCAATGGTATCCGTGCTAGTATACGGTTCGGGATAGCACAATAGCCACTCAGTACGCAGAAAGGGCAAGAGCCATGGACATACAGGCAAATATCTACATATCAGATGGAAATCAAATCCACTTGACTCTGCGTGGCATCGCTCAGGGTGCAGTTGTCTTTCGTGATTTCAACACATTCAAAAGGTTTGTCGAAGGGTGCCAAGAGTTCGTGAATACGCACGCTCCGATACCTCAAGCTACTACTCTGATACCTAAGTGTTTCTTGGACGCCTTTGATGATAGAGGCAATCCCTAGCGACTTCGCGCCCTCTCGGTAGCAGCCTGCGTAACACCTTCTTTGCCACTGTCGACTCCGGCGTAGGGTCCGGGCGACTATGTAACCTCGGTTTGGCTAGTTTCTTGGAGCCTTTGACCAAGAGGGCTGCCTCCTGATACTCCATCCTACGCAGCAAGCGCCATCGCTGATGGTTGAGCTATCGACATCTTGTGCCACTATACATATTGCTGTAGAATATCGCAAGGCGTAAGAGGTTTGGTCGCTGCGAGCCAACTGGGCTAGGGCAAAACTCTGGATGTGAAGAAGTCCAAGGAATACGGGCGAGGCGAAGAGGGGAAAGGCGAATGAAACGGCTATTGGTTGCGTTGATAATCTTGGGAGCCATCTTGGCTGTAGCCGCTTTGGAGGGCTGTGTGTGCATCATCGCGCCGCCGCCAGCTTAGCAGCCAAGGGCGCCATACCCCTGCTGTGGAAGCCCTCAGGCTCATAACCCGAAGGTCGTTGGTTCGAATCCAACTCCCCGCTACCAAGCAGGCTAAAAGGCAGGACGACCCCTATGGTCACCGTCCTGCCTTTCCCATTTGAAAAGGGGGAGCATCCGAAAACAGTTCTTTATCTTGGCGCGTCTGAGGCCAGATGCAAAATTGCCACTCCCCTCCCCGCTGCTTTCTGCGCTTACCCCACTGGTCTCTGCCACCCTCTCTTGTGCAAGAGGAGCGGATATTTGGGAGGAAAGGGTAAGATTGGATATCTTGACGGCGCAGTACCGTGGTACTATGCTTCTACTGTGAGCATTCCTC
>CAYVSN010000113.1:0-2231 GCA_964453875.1 uncultured Dehalococcoidales bacterium | reverse complement strand
CAGCAGGCACTGAGTGGGCTTTCCTTGTGCCATCCAGCTACTCGCTCCTCATCTGCACCAAAGGCTTCACCAGGCCAGGGTCGGTGAGGATATAGAACTTCTCCTCCCTGATAGCGTCGAAGACGCAATTGGCTACCTGCTGGCAGGAGATCCCCGCCTGCACCGCTTCGCGCACTAATTTCTCCACCTCCTGATATTCAGGGCTTGTCTTTATTCTCATTTCCTCTGCCGGGTCATTTTGTAGCTCGGCCGGGCGGTTTCGCTCAGCCTCCATAAGTTGAGTGTTGACCCACGTCGGGCAGAGAACTATTTTGGGATGCTCCCCTGCTTTCGCTACTCTAGCACTGTTTGCCCGTCCTGTCTCAGCCAGAAGCATTCTTGCGCCCAGAGCGCACATGGGATACAATCAAGACAACTCCGGCGAAACACCGTGCAAATTAGCAAAGGTGGCAAATGAGTGACCGCATAAAGTGGACTGATTATGACGGGTTCACAATACTGTCTGTCGACTATTCGGACTTGCCGGAAGCAGAATACTTGGAGGCAATGGAAGAAGTGGAACAACTTCTTCAGGCATTTCAAGGTGAACCCTCGGATTCTGCTATGCTTATCATGGCCAATGTAACTAATACTCGCGCCACCAAAAAGATACGACACAGGGGCAAAGAAATATCAGCGGCGTTGGATGGATTCAAGGGACGTGCCTACGCAGTCATTGGTGTTACGGGGGTTAGCAGACTACTTGCCAGGACATTTACCTCAGGCATTTATTTTGCTTATGCCGAGCACGATGCCAAGAGGTGGCTGGTGGCTCAGGCAAAGCAACTAGCACAGAAACAACGTGTCGCATAGACTTTGTGCCTTGTTCCGTGTCAAAATAGGGGAACGTTGACTTCGTCTATTTCGCTACTGACTTTGGGATGCCCCCCTTGGGGGAATTAATCCCTAGCCACAAAGAAGCCCCACATTTTGATTCTGAGGCTTCTTCGTACCTGGACAGGGGAGAAAGGTGAAGGCATGAAACTGAGAACAGTCATTCAATTCTGAGCTGCAAAGACCGATGGTTGCATTAGCCCTTCGCCCAAACTAGCTCCCTGCTTTTTGTTTCCATACTTGAACTGCCATTTCCGTAGCTTGCTTTCTATCCTTTCCGTGCGCCAGCATTAGATGTTGGACAAGCACCTCCAAACTCGGAAGCCTTCGGCCACATAGGGGGCATTGCAACTCCACGTTTTCCCTCAAACAGCGCAGGATTTGCCGTGTCGACTAGTGTGGCTACGATGGAAACCCGCTTCTTGTAGTAGTATACTCATCGCAGTAGAATACGGCAAGGCTTATGGTGGTTTGAATCGTCGAGGAGGTAATTAGGTATGATCAAAGGAATGTCGCTAATCAAGAGGAAGCTGGGTCTTTCACGAGAAGAGTTCTCCAGGCACTATGAGGAGGTGCATGTGCCATTAGCGTTGAGGCATTTCCCGTTTAAGAGGTACGTGCGTAACTATATCATTACTCCCCCCGGCGCTGAGGAACCAGACTTTGATTGTATCACGGAGGTCTGGTTTGACACCATGGAAGACTGTCAAGCAGCCGCTGAATTCTCAGTGTCGGAGGCCTACCAGGTGATAAGCGAAGATGAGGACAGATTCATGGACAGAAGCAAGATAGTTGCCTTCCTCGTTGAAGAGAAGGTAACCGGATAGCGCCAGGCTCTGCCCCTGGTGAAAGATTTGCACCCTCTACAAGGCACTAGGCTGGTTTTGTACAAATTTTGTACAAATGGAGGATGCCAAAAGAAGACAACCATTGCCACAGACAAGAGTTCGCTCAGGTGGCAACCAGCCGCTATTGAGAATTGCCGCAACATATTGTAATCTATTTGTAAGCTCTGTTTAAGCTCGCTGTAGTTTTCTTATTGGTTTTGTAATCCTGTGTGTATATCATTATGAATCTGCATGCGAATGAGCAGGGCATCTCAAGGAGAGAAGCTAACGCCATACGGGAGGTGCCATGAGCAACAAAGAAGTGACGTTCCGGGTCACGCTGGTGCTTGATGAAAAGTGGGCCAGCCACCTGACCAGAGACGAGTTGGCAGAATACATCAAGGAGAGGTTGAACAGCAGCCTGGGGTTCAGGGGGCAGGTCAAGAGGTTTAGGTTACTCAGTGACAAAGCCAGAAGGGAGCATGCGTCTCAGGTTGCTTGATGGGGTTTCCGTCCTCTCCCCCAGTTAAG
>CAYVSN010000112.1:0-4828 GCA_964453875.1 uncultured Dehalococcoidales bacterium | reverse complement strand
CTTTGCCCCACATTGACGGCAAAACTTCCTCGTCTCAGGATTGTCCGTCTGGCACTTTGGACATTTCATCATAGCCTCCCAATTCACATTTTGGCCAATGCCTCCTCATACCTTTTCACCCACCCATCGGCTCCACATTCTCTGTACATTCGTTAGGATTCGCTGAGAAACTCCAAAACGGTGCGAAGTACCGTTTCCGTCTCTTCTAGAAGGCCATGGGCCGAATTCTCGAAGTACACAAGCTTGGCGTTTGGTATGGCTTTATCCAAGATTGAAGCGTTTTCTGGAGGTATGAGAATGTCCCCCCTGCCCTGCAATATCAGAGTGGGCGCCTTGATCTCCGACAGCCTATCATAAGTATCGAAACCAATTGTTGCATTTAGCTGGCGCATATAGGCTTCGTTTGAAATCGGGGCCGTGATCATTTGTTGGATCGCAAGTTCTGCAAGCTCAGGGTTATTCTTTATGAAGTCTTCGGTGACAAGAAGTGGAATCATCATTCTCGCTATTTCTTCCGGAGATAAAGCACTTCTATCGGTCGTGAGCGTTCCCAGCACCTCTAGAGATAGCGGAACCGACTTTGCACCCCCGCAGCTGGTTGAACAGAGGACAAGCTTCTCGACTTTCTCGGCGTAGTTAAGCACCAGCTCTTCAGCTATCATCCCACCCATTGAGATTCCGAGTGCATGGGCCCGTGAGATTCCCAGGGCATCCATCAAGCCTGCGGTGTCATCGGCAAATAGTCTAATGGAGTATTCCTTATCGGATATGTCGGTGCGCCCTGCTCCCCTGTTGTCGAAAGCGACCGTCTTGAATGCTTCCGAGAACGCTTGAATCCAGCGAGGATCCCACCAGTCTACATTTGCACCTAACCCCGCGATCATTATGAGGGGAAAGCCCTCGCCATGCACTTCGTAGTAAATCTGGATGTCATTTACTTTTACCTTCGGCAACGTCAAAACCTCCTTTCTAACGGTTTTCGCTTCATATATAGGTTCTGCCAAGAAGATAGCCTTGGCTCTTGTCTGGCCTTCTTCAAAGGAGAGGGCTTGGGGTACTGGCTCTGGCGGAAGGGCTAAATCATAGCCGCATTCGCCACAGAATCTATCCCCAGGAAGGTTTTCGGAGCCACACTGAGGGCAGACCTGTAAAAGCTTTGCCCCACATTGACGGCAAAACTTCCTCGTCTCAGGATTGTCCGTCTGGCACCTTGGGCATTTCATCCTTCGCCTCCCGGAGACGAAGTCTGCTATTCGCTTGCCGTTATCATACTCGGCCCTGACAAAATGTCAACCATGGAGGACTTAAAGGAACCGGTGGGCAGGTTCTTCTTCTCGTTGAGGGGTTTTTACAAGTCGTATTAAGGCTTATAGGGCGGAAGAGCAAATGGCTAAGGAATTATTGGGAATTGCTTAGGCGTGGTAAACCCGGCGAAATATGTTAGACTAGGCAATCCCCGTTAGCTAAGCTGGTTTGAAATCGCTGGTAACATAGCATGGATGTGAGCGTTACTGTTTATGGCGGTGCAGGTGTAGTAGGCGGAAACAAGGTCTTACTTGAGGCAGATGGCACAGCGATATCCTTCGACTTCGGGATTAATTATGACCTATGGGGTCAATATTTCGAAGAATACTTGAAGCCTCGTGCCAGCAGAGGCCTGGCAGACCTATTCGAAATTGGACTTCTACCACCGTTAAGAGGCATCTACAGGAACGAGCTCGAGCCCTCCTGGGACGATGTCTGGGCGAGGCTACGCTCGCAAATCAAAGATACCCACTTAGATGCTGTCCTGCTCTCCCACGCTCATTTAGATCACAGTGGTCACATATCATTTTTGAATCCTGATATTCCCATAGTATGCAGCTCTACTACAGCATTTCTGGCTAAGGCAATTCAGGACTCAAGCAAAGGGGACTTTGAGAAAGAAGTGTGCTACACCTTGCCTCGTGAGGAACAAGGTCGCTTGCTTACTTCTCGCACGCGGCAGAGAAGCGCTTCAACACAAAGACAATTCTGTTTCCCCCACGCGATGTCATTGTCCTCTCAGGCTCACGCTTTTTGGCACAAAGCTATCGGTGCCAGGGAAATGCGCTTCAAGCCTCCCGTTGCGACCACCAAAGTTGGCAATCTCAAGATAAAATCCTTTCCTGTGGACCATTCCATTTATGGGGCAACAGCCTTTGCCGTGGAAACAAGCCGGGGATGGGTAGTATATACCGGGGACCTACGTTTGCACGGCAAAATGGGGCACAAGACCAGAAAATTTGCTGAGGAGGCGTCAAGGCTTCAGCCACTAGCACTTCTGTCGGAAGGCACAAACATCGATGAGGAAGACGAGGCCGTTACAGAGGAAGAGGTCATGGACAATGCTTGGCAGAAGGTCAAGGAAGCTGAGGGAAAGCTCGTAGTCGCCGACTTCGGCCCCAGAAACCTTGAGAGGTTGTTGACATTTAGACAAATTGCAGGTGAATGCGGACGAAGGCTTGCCATCCTATCAAAGGATGCTTATCTGTTGCAGTCCCTGCACCTTGTAATGCCTGAAATACCTGATCCCGCTGCTGACGACACCTTGATTGTATACGAAGAGGTTAAAGATGTCTCCGGCTGGGAGAAGGAATTGATCACCCACTATGAGGACAAGGGAAAGACAGTTCAACCTGTGGATATGAGGCGTGATGAAGGAGACTACGTTCTCTGCCTGAGCTTCTGGGATATCAATGAACTGATTGACATCAAGCCAAGCAAGGGAGGACTGTACATCTATTCATCCAGCGAGGCCGTTGATGAAGAGCAGAGGTTTGATATCAAGAGGTTAAGACAATGGCTAGACCATTTTGGGCTTTGTCCGGTCGGCGTTCCCGACCCAGAGACCGGTAAAGTGGCTGAAGATGAGCAAGGGTTCCATAGTTCAGGACATGCTTCTGCCTCCGAGTTATCAGAGCTTATCGAGGTCATAGACCCAAAAATTGTCATTCCCGTACACACAGAGCACCCCGAGCTTTTCCCGCCTAAGGTTGGTGCTCAGAGCCAAGTTATCATACCTGAAGTAGGGCAGCCAATTAGACTTCAGTGAAGCACAGAGCAAAGAGTTCAAAAATCAAATATGAACACGGTATGATCCGTGGCCTCCGGGATTTCCTTGAGCAGCAAATAGAGCCCCTAGAATATGTTGAGTCCATCTTTCCCGGAGAGATAAGGCGTACAAAAGGAGCAAGCCCAGGATTCAAGGTTCTCTTCAAATATGCCACCAAGACGGGGGCGAAGCTTTTGGCCTATAGCGCATCGGCGGTTCAAGAAGTGTTTGTAGTGACAAAAGACGCTGAAAAGCTCAAAAGAATGCTTTATACCCCTAAGCCAAGGTAAACCGCCTTTATCGGCTTTGTAACTCCTTCATCAACGACTCCACCTTGCCACCTATACTCAATTCCTTATCTCGCCGGTCATCAATCTTGATTACGGTTACCACCCTGGCAACTCCCTGGGTGAAGGTCTCTTCATGCATCTCCCTTACCACCGCTAGAATTCTATCCAGGTCACCTTCAATTGTCGTCCCCATCGCAGTTATCTCATACTTTATGTCCTTCCCCCGCTGCAAGGCTCTGATTGTCCCAGCGACATATTTGCTCACCGAAGGGGTTCCTGTCCCTAAAGGAATAATGGCTACGTCCGCCAATGCCATGTTCTACCCTCCTTTTTACCATTCAGATTTGATCGAGCTAAGTTCAACCGTGTCGGCTTGTGCGGCTACAGGAGTCATTACCGTTAACTCATCACCATTTCTAGCCTGAGCTATGCCCAAACCTAAAAACTTGCCTCTACCATGTAATCCCACTATTCTCTCGTTGAAGTCACCTGGTGCTTCGCATTTGACTGTTTGCGTACTGCTGTTCCTAAAATAAAGCCTTAGCCTTTGATTTCTTAGCTCCCTTCTTAGCCGTGGCGACTTGCGCTTCGCCTCCTCTGGAACTGGCAGCCTCAATATCTGACTCTCTAGATGTTCCAAAATTGGCTCAAGCTCTGACTTTCTCTCCAAAGCGATCACCAAATCTGCCTTCAAGATTTCTATTTCCATGCGCTTGAGCGCTCTTCGTAGATCCCCGCTGGAATCAATAAGGCAATAATCTGTTTCTCCTCTCGCCCTTTCTGCCCACTTCCGTGTAAGGCTAATATATTTGTCAAAGCATTTCATCAGATCATAATCAGGGACAAAGTCCCAATCTGCAAGCACTAGCTCAGAGAAATCGTCAAATTGCCTGTTGGCATAGTTCAAACTCACGGTTAAGGGAAGTCTGCTCGATTGGCCAGGGTCTGCATCTATGATAGCAACCTTCTTGTCATTTGAAAGCAAGTGATTGGCAAGCTTAGCAGACAGAGTGCTTTTCCCAGCATCATCAGCCCCTAAAAGGTATATTAAGCTTGCTTTACTATGCTTGATTCTGTCAAGCCAAACCTCAACCATGCCTGCTGCGCTCATTCTAGGTGAGCCCAATTTTGACAAAAGTCCAGGGAGTTCTTCAGAAGCTTAAGCGTTTCCCCACTTGGCTTTATTCCCTGCGTTACGCTTCCCTCCGGATGCGGGCTGAAGCAAATAACCTTGCCCTTGCCAAAAGAACATGCCACTGTGGCAAGTCCTCCGCTTTCATAGGCAGCAATTTCTTCCACATTCCCCTTCGCCACTATCTCAGGCCCGTTTTGGTAGTAAATCTCAAGCTCTGGTCCTAAGCCTTCGGTCATAGGATGCTTCCTCAGGTGTATTTTCCTCATTCCTGTGCTACTCTTCCTTACGTTTCGGATATCTATTATCCCTAGCCCCTCTGGCCTTCCAGAA
>CAYVSN010000111.1:0-4833 GCA_964453875.1 uncultured Dehalococcoidales bacterium | reverse complement strand
AAAGCAAGCAAATCTTTCTTTCCACCATTCAGAGAAGTTCAATGCCAATTTGTTTTTGTTATCGGGAGCCTTAGACAGGCTAGAAGGACTGAAGGGTGAAAAGCTGGAAGGAGGAAAGGAAGTAATATCAGGAATTCTAGATGGGTTGAGGAGGCAGCTGAAGATGTCTCAAGGCTACTTTCCTTCGGAAAGGGCAAGCTTGATTGAAAAAGGGCTTGATGATTTAGAGGCGGACATAGAGCTTCAGCAATATGACAATGCAAGGGAGAAGCTGGGGAAGGTCATTTCCTGCGTGGCCACTGTTAGTAATGAGCATATCAACGTATTACTGGAAGCGGACCTAATCTGAGGAACGAAGCGGCAGGTCGTCTTAGGTATGAGTAAGAGCCTGGGGCCCTCGCCCACAGCGACGGCGTGGACCATTGCTGAGGAAGTCCAAGGTGTAGTGGCCAAAAGCAGAGAAGCGCGATTAACGGGAGTGACTATTAATTAGGACAAGAGTATCATCGCCAACACGAGGTGGAAGTAGTTTGCTCTTTGCACATCTGTGTATCTGGCATTGGGTCCGGGAACGAGCTGGAAACCTGCAGACCTGGCATCTTGTAGCGTCTCCGCCCTGACGTTGCACACATTGTGGCTTCCCTTTTCAAGGTGTATTGTCCTTGTTAGGCGAATCTCGTCTGCTGGGAATTATGTTGTGGTATATAATATGAGATGAAGATGTCCAAAGAAGAAAAACCTCTTGTGTTGCTCTTTGACGGCAATGCTTTGGTGCATCGCGCATTCCACGCCTTGCCTCCGCTTACAGTTTCCAAAACTGGGGAGATAGTGAATGCCGTCTATGGTTTTGCCAGCACATTGCTCAAAGTGATCGCTGAACTCAAGCCCACTTATTGGGCTATCGCCTTTGATCGTCCCGTCCCAACCTTCAGGCACGAGAAGTTTGAGGAGTACAAAGCCCAGCGCCCGGCCACACCAGAAGAGCTGAAAAGCCAGATAAGGCGAGTGCATCAACTGGTGGATGCTCTCCATATTCCCGTGTTCGAAATCGACGGCTTTGAGGCTGACGATGTTTTGGGCACTCTAAGCAAGCAGGCTAATGAACAGGGCATTGAGACCATTATTGTTAGCGGCGACAATGATATGCTCCAATTGGTAGTGCCAGGAGTGCGAATGCTGGCCCCAAGGCGAACCTTTAGTGACACCATCCTTTATGACCGAGAAGCAGTTAACCAGAAATATGGCATAAGGCCTGGACAAATCACCGACCTCAAAGCACTAGTTGGCGACCCCTCAGATAATATCCCTGGCATTCCCGGCATCGGTGAAAAGACAGCGGTGAAATTAATTCACCAGTTCGGCAGCTTGGAGGGAATTTACACCCACATTGAGGACATAACGCCAAATAGACTGCAGACCACTCTGCGTGAACATGAATCCCAAGCTTTCCAAAGCAGGGAGTTGGTCACCATATCCCGAGATGTTCCCATCAACCTAGACCTGGAGGCATGCCAGGTCAGATCTTACGACCGAAATGAAGTGGTAGAGCTTTTCCGAGAGCTGGAGTTTATTAACTTGATTCCCAGATTGCCACAGGAAATAGGCCAGCCAAGCGGCATAGTCGAAAGCAAAGCGTTACCAAAGGGCATCTATCAGGTGGTGAACACGGCGACAACCCTGGGCGAGGTCGCAAGTGAACTGGAGGGAAGAAATGCTTTTGCCATCGACCTTGAAACTACGGGCAAGGAAGCTATGACGTCAGATCTCGTGGGAGTGTCAGTATCACCAGCTTCAGGAAAGGCATTCTATATACCGTTAGGACATCGTGGCTTGAACCAGCCCGAGCAACTGCCAGTAAGCCAAGTTATAGCTGAACTGAAACCACTCCTGGAAAGCGAAAAGACAGGCAAAGTCGCCCATAACGGCAAATACTTCATGATGGTGCTAGCTAATTATGGGGTGGAACTTGAGAATCTGAGTTTTGACACAATGATTGCTGCTTACCTTGTTGGTGAAAAGAATCTGGGGGTCAAGGCGCTTGCCTTCAACAGACTGGGCATTGAAGTGACTTCCATCATCGATTTGGTTGGCACGGGAAAGAAGCAAATCTCCGTAGCTATGTTAGGAGCAAGACAAGCTGCTGACTATGCTTGCGCCAGTTGCGATGTTACGTGGCGCCTAAGGGATAATCTGAGAGACGAGCTAGAACGACAAGGATTGTGGCAGCTTTTCGCAGAGGTGGAAATGCCCTTGGTTCCTGTGCTAGTGGATATGGAGAGGAATGGCGTTCTCTTGGACATCGCATTGCTTCGTGAAATGTCTCTTGAGCTGAACAAGAGAATGCTAGGACTTGAGGCTGAAATCTACAATAGCGTGGGACACAAATTCAATATCAACTCACATCAGCAGCTAGGTAAGATACTCTTTGAAGAACTCAAATTGCCCCGACCTCGCAGGACGAAAAGCGGCTACTCCACCGAGGCTTCAGTGATTGAAGGATTGAGAGGCGCTCACCCCATAATTGAGCTGGTATTGGACTATCGCCAACTTGGCAAACTCAAGTCAACCTATGTTGATGCTTTGCCAGCGCTGATTAACCCCGATACTGGGAGGGTGCATACCAGCTTTAACCAGACAGCAACCACTACAGGGAGGCTTTCCTCTACTGAGCCAAATCTGCAGAATATCCCTGTAAGGGGAGAATTGGGAAGGAAAATAAGGCAAGCTATTGTAGCTCCACCAGGATCATACCTTCTGAGTGGCGACTACTCTCAAATTGACCTCAGAGCCCTGGCCCATCTCTCCCAAGATCCTGAACTCATTGCTGCCTTTGCCAGAGACGAGGATATTCATGCGATAACTGCTTGCAGAATCTATGGTGTTGGAAAGGCTGAGGTGACTCCTGAGATGCGTCGTGTCGCCAAAACGGTTAACTTCGGCGTTGTCTACGGCATGAGCGATTACGGGTTGGAACAAGCTACCGAGCTTAGTCGAGAGGAAGCAGCTCAATTTATTGCCCTGTATTTCGAGCGGTATCCTAGGGTCAAGGAATACATTGAGACAACCAAGGAGCAAGCTCGAAGACTGGGCTATGTACAAACAGTAATGGGCAGGCGGAGGTTCATACCCGAAATCAATTCCCCTAATTGGCAGGTGAGGCAAGCTGCTGAGAGAATGGCTATAAATGCCCCAGTGCAAGGCACCTCCGCCGATATTATCAAGGTTGCCATGATTAATATGCATCAAGAAATGAAAAACCGAAACCTGAAAAGCAAGATGCTCCTACAAATTCACGATGAGTTGCTCTTTGAGGTGCCTCAAGAGGAGCTAGAGGAGATGAAATCTCTAGTCGCCGAGATAATGCCCGAAGCTGTGAAGCTTTGTGTGCCTTTGAAAACAGACATCAAGCTAGGCAGAAACTGGGCAGAGGTGGCATAAATAGACAGACTATTCGGAAGATTTACACCGCTGTTTGGCCCAAGGAACAGACAGGGAGAGCCACACTAGGCTCTCCCCTCAACGTTGACCTCTTGTCTTCCTAAATCAGTATCTATTTCAAATGTCTCAACCGCTCTTAGCAGGGTGCTTCTCAGGCTGCCAGCAGGGCGTTACATCATAAGCGAGCACCCTCTTTCGGGTCTTGCTGCGGGGTACGCCGAACCGCTCTAGCTCCTTCTCTACCTCGGGGGTGCGCCCCTCCCAGAGATAAGTCCTGAATGGCTCGGGTATGCTATTTACATCTAACTGATGAGCTACGACCCCGCGCCTTATGCTAACCGACTCAAACCAAGGATGAATGATCCTGTTATCTACAGCGGCGTTGACTATCGCTACCTTGCCTGAATTGAAAGCACGATACAAAGCAGGACGGATCTCACCTGGCTTGGTCACATACTCGCTATGGCAACCTATGGCCTCGTACATCTTGTCGTAGCGAAGATCAGGCAACATATCCCAGGAATCCACCTGCCCCTGGAACCAAGCGCTTACTCCTCCGAAGAAGCTACCAGTGTTGCAAACCAGGTAGACTATGGGCAAGTTGTATCTCAGTGCCGTTTCCAGGTCACCACCTTGCATACCTATACTAGCATCGCTGGTGAGAACGAATACTTCCTTGCCTGGCCTTGCCAACTGAGCACCAATCCCCATCCCTATCCCGTGTCCAATGCTGCCGGCGTCACCAGAATCCAGTATTTGCCCGTCAAACTTGGCCTTAATCTTATCAGTGATGAAGGTAGTGCCAAGGAAGGAATCAAGAACGACGGTCGCATCCCCATCGAGAAAGTCAGCTACTTCCCGAGCGAGGATCCAAGGATGTATAGGCACACTATTCTCGTAGTCCGCCTCATCCTGCCGCAGTCCATCCTCGTATTCTTGACGGCAAACATCCAAGTATTCCAACCAGGCTGACCTCTTTGGCGCCTCCTTCGCCGTATCACAAGCGAGATCTATCATCTGCCTTAATACCAGCTTGGGATTGCCGATGATAAACTCTTCGGTAGGTAAGGGAGCCCACCCATCTGTAGCTGACTCGTCCACCACGATTCGCTTCGCCTCTGAAGGCCAGGCAGGAGGTCTACCCTGCCGCTCAACGGCTCCCAACTTAAGCCCGATTATCAAAATGACGTCAGCATCAGCCCAGAAGTCCGCCCTATATGCTCCACCGATGGCAAGCGGATGATCCTCAGGTATAGCTCCTCTGGCTGCCCTCCTCATGTTGACGGGGATAGCAAGCAATTCTGCAAGCTCCTGAAGCTCGGCACCAGCATCCGCCCAATAGACTCCTCCCCCAGCTACTATTACGGGCCTCTCGGCGTTGAGAAGCAAATCAAA
>CAYVSN010000110.1:0-4855 GCA_964453875.1 uncultured Dehalococcoidales bacterium | reverse complement strand
ATTGCTGATGAGCAAATACTGATGTCCTTGGAGAGAAGGATGAAGTGCGGCGTGGGCAAATGCGGGCATTGTCAGATTAACGGTGTTTACGTCTGTCAGGAAGGCCCAGTTTTCACCTATGGTGAAATCAGAAAATTGAAGGAGGCAATCTAAATGAAGCCAAAACTAGCGTTTTTCGATTTCACTGGTTGCGAAGGCTGCCAGTTGGAGGCCATCAATTTTGAGACTGAGCTAGTCGAGCTACTGGAACTAGTGGATATTGTCAATTTCAGAGAGGCGATGACAGAGAAGGGGGACGACTATGAAATAGCCTTTATAGATGGAGCCATCTCAACAGAATCCGATATGTCGAGAATAGGGAAGATAAGAGAGCAGGCGAAGATACTGGTAGCCATGGGTGCCTGTGCTTCTTTGGGTGGCGTCAATTGCCTCAAGAATTTCCGCCCCATGGAGGAAAATCTCAAGATAGTCTACGGTGAGTGCGCTGGATATTACAGTACAATTCCAGCGCGCCCCGTCAGCGCAGTAGTGCCTGTGGAATATGAATTGCCAGGCTGCCCAATGAACAGGTACGAGTTTCTCAAACTGGCCAAGGCATTGTTACTGGGGAAGAAGTTTGAGCTGCCCAACTATCCAGTATGCGTTGAGTGCAAAATGGCGGGGAATGTCTGTGTCTTCGACAAAGGGGGATTCTGCTTGGGGCCGGTCACCAGAGCTGGCTGCAGTGCCATCTGCGTCACCACTGGTCGTCACTGCTGGGGTTGCCGGGGTCTGGTGGATGACCCCAACGTAGACTCGGAGAAAGAGATTCTAGAAAAACATGGATTGACTGTGGATGACATACTGAAGCAGTTCAGAATCTTTAATGGCTATCTGGAGGTGTCCAAATGAAGGAGCTAAACATCAATGTCCATCACGTGACTAGGGTAGAGGGACATGGCAACATCACCGTCAACGCCAAGGACGGTAAGATAGAAGAAATAAGCTGGGAGATTCCGGAGTCTCCTCGATTCTTCGAAGCTATGCTTAGAGGCCTAAACTATGAGGACGTTACTTGGTTGGCCCCCAGAATTTGTGGCATATGCGCTGTAGCTCATTCCACCGCTTCTATTCAAGCAACTGAAGCTGCCTTCGGTGTTCAACCAAGCGAGCAGACGATACTCCTGCGCAAGCTTTTGTATCATGCTGAGACACTGCAAAGTCATGTGCTTCATTTGTACTTCTTGGCAGCCCCGGACTTCTTAGGGGTGGGCAGTGTCTTCCCCTTGGTCAGCACCCATAAGGAAGTGGTTCTGAGAGCGCTGCGGCTGAAGAAATTGGGTAACGATTTAGCTGATTTGCTAGCCGGTAGGAAAACTCACCCCACTTCCTGCGTTGTTGGAGGATTTGTCAAACTCCCAGAAATCAGTCAGTTAAGGACTATGCAGCAAAGACTAGGCGAGGCAATGGATGATCTAAAAGAGACGGTCAAACTATTCGAAGGGCTGAATGTACCCGATTTCATCAGACCAACGGAGTATGTTGCTCTCAAGGATCCCAAGGAGTATGCATTTATCTCGGGTGACATTTCGTCGACTGACACCGGCACTGCTCCCATTAGCGATTATCTTGGGATGACCAATGAGTTTTGCGTACCTCAATCGACAGCTAAATTCAGCAAGCATGCCCGTGATTCTTACATGGTGGGAGCCCTGGCGCGGTATAACAACAACTTTTCTCAGCTTTTGCCTGAAGCTCAAAAAGCGGCCGACGAACTAGGACTAAAAGCGGTCTGCGAGAATCCATACATGATAAGCATAGCTCAGATTGTGGAGTCAATTCATGCAGTTGAGGATAGCCTAAGGCTGATTGATCACATTATCGCCCAAGGGCTGAAGGAGGAGAAGCCAGAGGTTAAGGTTAAAGCAGGAAGGGGCATTGGTGCTGTGGAAGCTCCCCGCGGCATCTTGTTCCACGATTATACTTACGACGACAAGGGCGTATTGACGGAGGCTAACTGCATTATTCCCACCAATCAAAACCACAATAATATCCAGAAGGATATGGAAAGCTTAGTGCCAAGCATTATCAACAAGACCCAAGAAGAGATAACCCTTATGCTGGAAATGCTGGTGCGTGCCTACGACCCGTGTATTTCTTGTTCCGCACATTTCCTCCGGGTGAAGTTCGTTTAAAGTGCCATTCGAAAGAGCATGAGCGGCGGAGCAATCCCAGAAAATCATGAGATTGCTTCGCTCGCGATGGGAAGGTTTTCCACAGTGTCAAGAATCAAGGCTTTACAGTTAGCTCGTATCAGCGTCCGTGGAATTGTTCAGGGGGTTGGCTTCAGACCTTTTGTTTACGGGCTAGCTACTAAACACGACCTTAAGGGATGGGTGTGCAATACCTCCGAGGATGTCAAGATCGAGGTGGAAGGAGGGGCAGAGTCCATCGAGAAATTCTACCTGGAGCTCAGAACAAAAGCCCCACCGCTGGCTCGTATTGAAGATATAGATATCAGTTACCATCCACCTGTGGGCTACAGAGACTTTGAAATTCGCCGCAGCATTGCTGAAGAAGGAAAGTATCAGCTTATCTCTCCGGATATTGCCACCTGTCAGGCTTGCCTCAGTGAGTTAGTGAATACTGATGACCGCCGCTATCGCTACCCCTTCACGAACTGCACCAATTGTGGACCGCGCTTCACCATAATCGAGGACATGCCCTATGACCGCCCCGAGACAACCATGCGGTACTTTCAAATGTGCCCGCAGTGCCAGGCAGAATATGACGATCCACTGGATCGTCGCTTCCATGCGCAGCCGAATGCTTGCCCCAGATGTGGGCCAAAGGTTGAGCTAGTCGATAACCAGGGTGCTCTCGTCATTGAGAGGAGCCCGGCGACGAAGAAATCTCCGTTGGATGCCATAGCCCATGCCAGCCAACTATTAAGGGAAGGAAAGATTCTTGCCATTAAGGGTTTAGGAGGGTTTCTTCTAGCCTGCGATGCCACGAATGATAAGGCGGTCAAAGAATTGCGGCGGAGAAATAGACGCTCCTCCAAACCCTTTGCCATAATGGTAGCCGATATGGATGAAGCCAGGCGGCACTGCTGCGTCTCCCCAGAAGAGGAGAAATTACTCACCTCGCCTCAAAGCCCCATAGTGCTTACGAGGTGGAAGGGGGACTCATCGGTATCTCGAGAGGCGGCTCCGAATTTAGAATACTTGGGAGTTATGCTTGCCTACACGCCTTTGCACCATGTCCTGCTTAGAGATGTGGGACTGCCCTTAGTGATGACGAGCGGCAATATCAGTGAAGAGCCTATCGCCAAAGACAACGATGAAGCGTTGAGGAGGCTCTCTGGGATTGCCGATTACTTCTTGGTTCACAATCGGGATATTTATTCCCGCTATGATGACAGCGTAACCGTGGTAGAAAGAGGGGAAAGCCAAGTGGCAAGACGAGCTCGTAGTTGCGCTCCCTACCCCATCCACCTCACATTCACAGCCAAGCAAGTGCTTGGCTGTGGTGCTGAAGTGAAAAACAGCTTTTGCCTGATCAAAGACAACCATGCCTTCCTGTCACAGCATATTGGCGATATGGAAAATATGGAAACGCTGGAGCATTTTGACAACACCATCTCGCTCTACAAAAGGCTATTTCGCATTGAGCCTGAGATTATCGCCTGTGACCTTCACCCCGATTATCTGGCTACCAAGTATGCCCGGGAACTAGCACAATGTGGCAGCAAACTCATTCCCGTGCAGCATCACCATGCCCACATTGTTAGTTGCATGGCTGACAATGGATTAGAAGCTCCTGTTATTGGGGTTGCCTTTGATGGCACCGGTTTGGGCAGCGATGGGCATATCTGGGGAGGGGAATTCCTGGTAGTCGACTACCGAAGTTTCAACAGAGTGGGTCGTTTAGAATACTTGCCTTTGCCTGGAGGCGACGCTGCTATAAGAAGACCTTATCGCACCAGCATTAGTTATGTTCTTAGCCTGTTAGGGGAAAGTGCCTTACATCAGGGACTAGCCTTCATGAGAGGAGTCACCGATGTCGAGATAGAGGTTGTCAGGCGTCAGATAGAAAGAGGGATAAATTCGCCCCTGACTTCCAGCATGGGTCGCTTGTTTGATGCGGTCTCGGCGCTGATAGGAATAAGAGGTGAAATAGACTATGAAGGGCAAGCAGCCGTGGAGTTGGAAATGGCTGCTTACACCTGTCATTGCTACGAGCGAGATTTCTCGCTTACGCTCGGAACAGGCTCCGCAATCTCCGATAACACGGAAAGCTACCCTTACCACATAACAGAAGATAAGGGAACAAGAATTGTACAGCTAGGTGTCTTACTCTCAGCCATAATTGAAGACTTAAGTCAAGGTGTCTCTAAGGCCAGGATCTCGGTTAAGTTCCATAACACCGTGGCCCAGATGGTCAATGAGATGTGTCGCCTGATAGCCAGTGAAACTGGCATTAACCAAGTAGCCTTGAGCGGCGGCGTATTCCAAAATCGACTGCTGTTGAGAAAGACGGTTAGCTTACTTGAACGTGATGGGTTCCAGGTTTTTACCCACAAGCAAGTGCCCTGCAATGACGGCGGCATATCCTTGGGACAGGCAGTTATCGCCAATTTCGCTGCTGACTATCTATGAGTGAACCTTGTTCTTCATGGGGCGTGCCTGTTCCTGTTTGCAGCTATGACCTGCTTTGCTCCATTAGCCAAGGAAACAGTCAGTCGCGGCTTTCCCCAGCAGGCGGCAGAGAAAGTGGCGGAAGGATTCTTCTACCTAAAGCACTCAGGGCAATAGTAAGTCATTCCGTCCTCGAGCTTGTTAATGAGGCCACTAAGTGCTGAAGTAGACGTCAC
>CAYVSN010000109.1:0-4865 GCA_964453875.1 uncultured Dehalococcoidales bacterium | reverse complement strand
CGATTACCATCTCCCCGGAATAGCTCTCTGCCTCCCCCGATTCGTGGGTCAAATGCCATGCCTCCTGCGACTTCCCTATATTCGGCTCCTAACATCTGACATATTTGGTGCAGTTCTTCGGCAAAGGATGTTTTCACGGCTAAGAAGCAGTTGGAGGCGTATTTGATAACTTCAGCCGTCACTGAGTCGGTAACAACTACCGGTACCCTAGTGCCAAGTCGACTCTTATAAAGCTGGTCGAGATATTGGCCTACCCAAGGAATATCTGCCCCTATAATTACGCGATAGGGGTTTAGGGCATCAAAGAAAGCTTGGTGAGCCCTTAAAAATTCGGGGTTGGAGGCAAAATGCAGTCCCTTGTACTCCCGTTGTAATCGCTGAACTGTTCCGGGGAGCACTGTTGAGCGGATGGCCAGAATATGCCCTGATTCTAAATATGGGGCCACGGCATCCAGTGTAGACTCCAGAATGCTAAGGTCATTACGGCCATTGATTGTAGGCGTAGGGACACATATGAAGGTTGCTGGACATCCCGTTAACGCAGAAGGGTCGGTCCACCCTTTAGGAGGATCGTATATGGCCACCTTCTTGAAGAGGTGAGCAACAGCCTGGCCAACTATGCCATAGCCAGCTATCCCCACCCGCTCCACTGTTGGGAACACTTTCCACCTCCCAACGACGTAGTTAGTTGATGATTATCTCGAGAAACTCCTCTTCTTGTCAATCCCCCCTCACACGCCGGAAGTGGAAGCGCGATACAAAAACATCATGAGGTTACTTGGAGGTCAGGCAAGTGGTATAACAAGGTCAACTGAAGGGTTCTGGGATAAGCAAAATTGGGAGAGGGCAACATTTCCTCTTCTATACGACCTTTTAGAAGAATGATGTCGACTACGGTTGTTAAATTCGAGGCTAGAATAAAGAGATCAAGGATGATAAGATTACGCAATGGTCAAGGTTGTAACCGACAGCTGCTCTGATATTCCCAGCCAGATAGCTCAGGCACTAGGGATCACCGTCGTACCCCTAAGTGTTTCTTTCGGCGATGAAATTTACCAAGACGGTGTCGACATTACTGCGGATGAATTCTATGCGAGATTAATGAAGGAACCCATTTTGCCCAAAACCATGGCACCATCTCCAGGAGTCTTTGCCGAGACTTATTACAGGCTTGCCACCGAAACTGATGAAATCATCTCGATCCACATTTCCAGGAAGTTAAGTGCTACATACGATTCTGCTTTGCTTGGTAAGGAGCAACTAGAGCGAACCTGCCATGTAGAAGTGATTGACTCTCGCATGGCATCAATGGGTATTGGGCTGTTAACTATCACCGCTGCAAGAGCAGCCCTAGCCGGGGCTGATCTAGATCAAATTACCGCTTTGATACATCAAGCCATACCGAGAACGCATTATTTTGGATTAGTTGATAGCCTGCAATACCTGCACAAGGGAGGGCGTCTTGGCAAGGGACAGGCATTCCTGGGTTCTATACTAAATGTGAAACCTTTGCTAGAAGTCAAGGACGGAGAGGTCCATCCCTTGGAGAGGGTACGTAGCTATCCTAAAGCATTGGCTCGCTTATGCGAGCTGGCGAAGAGGTTCAGTAATGTGGAGGAGCTGGCTATTACACATGCTACTACACCTGATGAGGCAGAGGCGTTAAGCACACAGTTAGCTTCGCTAGCACCCAAAGGGCATATGTATAAGGCGAGATTGGGATCAGTAATTGGAACCTACTTAGGGCCGGGGGCGTTAGCTATAGCACTAATTGAAGGGGAGAGGAATGTTAAAACTCAATTGCTGAACCAGCAAGTGGACGCTCACCCGACGCCGGTTGCCCCCCACCCCCACCCGCCTGAGACGCCTTCTTGACCTTATACATTTTGGCTACGGGCAAAGGGAATATCCTCCAGCTCGGCTAGCTGCCCAGGGCTATATGGCCAGTCGCGGAATGTGCCCCCACACACCACAGTAGCGTGCTGGGCTATCGTAGGCCAGCTCCCTTTCAAGAGTGAACCTAAAAAGGGTGATTACGTACGCGCTGAAAGAAAAAGGAATAAGGATGCCGCTGCTCAGCATCGAGGCCGATATGGTCGACACATAGACCTTGATGCCGTGGTAAGGGATCAGATAGGGGCTTTCATGGGAACTGTGGACGCAGCTAAAATGGAGCGGCAAAAGGGCTGAGGAACTGCAAAAGCCAGTACTTCAGCGGCTTGTGTTAACCGATCCCTAGTCTTAGAATTGGATGTGTTCAGGCTTCGGGGGAAAAAGAAATTTGACTTTGAGCAGAGCACTGCTCGGGAAGGAGGACGTCACAACTATGGGGCAGCTCAAGAAGAAGAACATATCGATAGATGTGGGGAGATGCACCGGATGCTTAATCTGTCAGCTAATATGCTCTTTCACCTACACCGGGGCATTCAATCCGGCTAGAGCAAGGATAGTAATTGAGCGTGATCAGAAAGAAATACACTTTGCCGACGAGTGTGTCCAAAACTGCCATCTGTGCACAAGATACTGCGTTTACGGCGCAATAACGCGCAAGGACGAGACAAGCAAGGTAGGGTCTATTGCGTCTACCGGAGGCTAACTAAGGGGAATGAGGAATGAGATATGAACCATTGAACCGTGGATTTGGCGGCACTATTCTTCACGTAGACCTAAGCGCCGGTGACATCTGGCAAGAGCCACTTGACCTCGCGATTGCCACGGATTTTCTCGGCGGTTGGGGTATCAATCAGAGGCTAGCCTATCAGCATTTAAGTCCCGGAATAGCCCCCCTCTCAGTGGAGAACGTACTCATACTTGGTGCCGGTCCTCTTATCGGCACTATCGCACCGGGGGCATCCAAGTTTATGTGCACCACCAAGTTTCCCCTCACAGGTACCATCGCCACCGCCTCCGCTGGGGCACGCTTTGGCCATCACCTGAAGTGGGCGGGCTATGACCATGTGGTGATAACGGGCAGAGCCAAGGGGCCCGTTTACCTGAGCATCTTCGATGACGAGGTAGAGATTTGTGATGCCAAGCACCTCTGGGGCAAAAGTCTACTTGAGACCACCGAGAAGCTATGGGACGAGCATGGAGGGTGTGGTGTCGTCTCTATAGGTCAAGCTGGCGAGAACCTGGTGAGATTTGCTTTGGCTCTTGTGGATAACGCCAGCAGCTTAGGCAGGGGTGGCCTCGGGGCGGTGATGGGCTCCAAGAACCTTAAGGCTATGGTGGCTCGGGGCACAAGAGGGGTAGGCGTATCGGATCCGAAGAGGTTTATGAGTTCGATTAATAGTCTGTTTGAACGGCGCAAAAGGTGGGCTGGACGTGACGCTGTGGCCACACTGGGGCTAGCAGCTCTCTCAGAAGTCATTCTTGGCCAGATGACGTTCACTAAGAACTGGACCGAGACCTACCCTGCGGAAGAGTACCACAAGCGATCCGTTGCTCCTATACTTGAAGGAAAGTGGCTAAAGAGACGGCCCCTCGCCTGCGGTGTTTGCTTTTCAGCCGACAAAGATGTTGTTGAGCTAACCGAGGGGGAATACAAAGGCCTGGTCCTCCGTGGCGAAAGAGCCTCGGCGGGTAGTGGATACGGCATCCGATTCGACATCCAAGATCATGGAGAGGCAGCCAAGGTGTTACATACCCTTGATGAATATGGGCTTTGCATGGTCACCTTTAACTCCCTTGCCGACTTCCTTATCTATATCTGCGAGAAAGGGATTATCACCGAAGAAGAAGTTGGGCTACCCTTGAGGCGGGACTTTGATTCTATGATGAACTTGGCCGAGAAGATAACCTTTAGGGAGGGCTTTGGCAATACCTTGGCCGATGGCTGGCTGGAGACCATAAACAAGATCGGCAGAGGCTCAGAGAAGTATGCCGTTATTATAAAAGGACTAGATCCCCAGATTGATGGCAGGATGAGCGGCATAAACGCCTTTGAACAGGTTGTCTGCCCTAGGGGTCCCTCAGGCCAGTTTCTAGCTGCCGGTGTTTATGGTGTTGCCTCAGCGGATTCCGCCGACCGCTTCCGACAGCTTGCTAACCGGGAGGGTGTCCCCGAGGAGGCAATCAATAGGATGCTGGATTCACCGCTCGGGGTCAATACCGGTAGACTGGCAAGATATGACGAAGATTGGGCTATTCTGTTCAACTGCCTTGGCCTTTGCGGCAGGGGCTTCATCAATAGATTCTATACTCCTGCTATCTGTGCCGAAATCTATTCAGCCGCAACCGGCATTGAATTAAGTCCAGAGGAGCTTATGCAGGCTGCTGAGAGGAGCTTCAACCTGTGGAAGGCCCTCAATGTTCGGGAGGGATTTTCCAGGAAGGACGATGTGTTCCCCGATATCTGGTTTGGGACAATAACGGACCCTTGGGGAAGGGAAGCCCGGGCGATGGACTTTTTCAAGACAAGACCTGTATCCAGAGAGGAGTTCGAGGCATTGCTTGATGATTATTACGATGAGAGGGGATGGGATATCGAGAAAGGGATACCAACAAGGGGAAAGCTAACGGAGCTTGGGCTGGACGATGTAGCTCAGGACCTCTCTCGGAGAGGATTGCTCTGACGCTATTGGATAGGAGTGGCTACAGGGCCAAAAGATATTCTTGCCCTCATCGGAGAGACGCCCATAGTACAGTTTGCCACAATGAACAACACCAACTTGTGTATGTCGTCTGCGAAAGTGGGACATTTTGGCCCCGGAATTGATGGACACTTCGGAATCCAAAGTCCTGCTCCGTGAGCGTGCTGTTATAAGTCTTTCTCGCCTCTAGTGTCTTGGTCTCATTTCTCAAGAATGTCCGTTATCCTGGTCCCATAATGTGTCGCACTTTTGCTGACGATGAACAGCTGTGGG
>CAYVSN010000108.1:0-4875 GCA_964453875.1 uncultured Dehalococcoidales bacterium | reverse complement strand
GCAGCAACTCATGATTGTTTGCAAAGCTTCATACATTCGTGGCCCAGCACGCTATATTTCGTTTGTCAACGCTCGCTCCAAAGTCAACTCGTCTTGTTACCTCTACAATTTTCACGCAGAGTTGAACAAACCGCTAAAAGGTGCAATTAGTCTATCCGACTTCATATGGCAAACTTCTCATGTGGCGAATGTCATTTCAAAGGGGGTACAATAATAGTGGCGATTGCTTCTGAAGTCTATTTGAGAAAGAGTAGGAAAGATGAAAAACGTGAACAAGCACATAGTCGTATGCCTTGGTGCTAGTATGGTGCGTGGACAGGTCAGTTACGATTTCGTGAAGCTTCTAGATCGACGGATGGCTGAAGATGGCTTCCAATTCATTAATGCAGGCGTCGCAGGCGACCAGGCCTACAACGTATTGATGCGTTTGGATTCCATTATTGATTACCAGCCTGATTTCGTCATCATCCTAGTTGGCACAAATGATGTTACCGCTACGCTGAGTCCAACGCTGGCAGGCATTTCTCGCCTGACCAAGAGGTTTCCCCAACCACCATCGGCAACATTCTATCACGATAATATGCTCAGGATTGTCAAAACGCTTAAAGAGAAGACTTCGGCGAAAATTGCCTCGTCTCGCTTCCCGTTCTTGGCGAAGACTTGGAATCAATTCCCAATAAACGCATCAAGGAATATAATGCTCTGCTCAAGGAGATCGCAGACCGGGAGCAAGTTAGCTATCTACCTGTTTATGAACGCCAAGAAGAGTATTTGAGGAAGGTTCAACAAGGTAGTGGCCGTCCATATGAGAGTGGGGGTATGCTTTCAATTAAGGCACTTGCCCGTCATTATTTGCTTAGACAGAGCTTTGACGAAATTTCTAGGAAGAACCACTTTTTACTGGTTACTGATGGGATACATATGAATAGTCGCGGCGCAATATTCATTGCCGATGAAATCGAGTCCTTTCTGCGCTCCGATGCGTGATGTATGCGTGGCAGAGGCATCCTTCAAAAGTCAACATTTTGGATGTTAGTAGCTATACATTTTGAGTGATTGTTGGACACGAGACTAGGGCAGGATTGGTTTTCTTCTAAAAGCAGGCTTTGATCACATCCATAAGTGGAGTGAGTCTATCTATCGCCTGTCTTGTCCTTGCTATGTAGTCCTTCCTTGCCAACGCTTCGTCCCACTTGTACAGGAGCGTGCTCAGCTACGAAAGCATCACCGGGTAGCTTCTTCACTCTTTGATCCTCCTCATTCAGCATCTCAGCTCAGCTGCAGGTAGCTTAGGAATTTGTCTATCTTCTCTGCCAGATATCGTTCTATTTCAGCAACGCAGGACTCCCAATACTCAGGGCCGAAGTCATAGGAATCCTCATCAGGATAAGGCTGGGTATACGGGCTTTCAGTGACAAGATGCTGACCCTCCACTTTCTGGGCTTCGACGAATTCGCTGAAGGTGAATGCCTTTCCCTTAGCCTGGGGCCAGGAGGACAAGATCGTCGCTTTCCTAAAAGGTGGACGCTCTTCTGAGATGATGATTAGATCGGCCTCTTCTATCATTTGGGTGGTTAGTTCCCTCGACCTGTGCCCGGAGATATCTATTGCCCGCCTTTGCAGGAGGGTGATAAGGCCTCGGTATGCTGGTCTGCCGAACAGATCGTCAGGAACTGGCAGGGCATTCCTCTTCAGCCATTCTAGCTCCTCCTTCCCACCGAGTCCGGCCGAGGACACTTTCACCTGCGACGCTATCTTCTCATCCCTCTCTTTGAGCATGTGACGAAGAATATATTCTGAAGCTACGCTTCGACCCCTGTTAGCGCCGCAAACGAACAACAATGATTTGGGTATTATGGATCTGCCTCCTCTGCGCTGCCATTCTACGGTGATACTTCGCTGAAGTCAAGATAGAAGGCATAGAGTGGGGTGCATACAGAGGATACATCACCGAAAGGTCAACAAAACATCATTTCGTTTAGGGCGGCTCCGACGAAAGCACGTAAGGCAGACCCTTTGCCAACCGGTCAGCCAACTCGTGGTTATGGCAGTATCGGCAATAGTCTTTAACGGCTGCTACTTTCCCGAGCCAAAGAGTCAGCGCGCGTTAAGCTATCGAGTCGTTTGTAACTGCATCTATGAGAAAAACGGCGCGAAGGCCTAGTTCATGGGCGAACCTGGTGATGACTTCTTTCAAGGGGACGTCCTCAGGAAGTTGCCGAAGCTGTACCATGCCGTCGGTATACTTCCTCTACTCGAATTGTCTTCATACAGGCACGCCTCCTTTCAATCTTGTTCAGATACGTCATAGCAAGCCTTTCGTTTCAACGGAGAGTCCAGTAGCACTGGGTAGGATAACGAGAGCTCACTTATCGATCGGTACTGTTCTGAACAGGAGGCGCTCGGACTACAGCCCCAGAGTGATAGGGCAGTTCCTTCTTGTCCGCTTGTTTGGCGCGCGCCGAACGCTATGACTTGGCATAGATTTGACCTATGGTTTGATTTGTCTCCCGGCTTCGAGCGCCTTGAGAAGCACCTCAGAAAGTTTCAGGTCCCCTATGATCCTCCTATCGCTATCAAGCACGGGGATAATGTCCTCCTTGGAGTCTATCATCTGGTCTAAGGCGGTCTGCAGGGTGTCGGTTTCCTTGACACCCACCAACTGCGACTCGCCACGCAGCACATCTTTCCCCTTTCTGGCAGACACCAAGCTGACTACCTCCCAAGCTGACAAGTCTCTTCTTCCTGTCTCTCCAAAAAGCTGAAGGCGCACCCACTTCGTCAGGTCGCGACGGGTTATCACACCAACGAATCTTTGACGGGAGTCTGTGAGAAGAAGCCCGCGAAGCCCTGGATCATGTGCTAATCTGCTGATGACGTCGTCTAAGGAGATGTCCTCAGGGACCGACATTGAAGCCGTGCCGTGAAGCCCATAAACCTCTTTGACTCGAATTGCCTTCATTGCAAGCTTACCTCCTATCAGCTTTCAAATCCCTCGTTTGAGCATGTTCCGTATTAACTGCTGGTGGTTATGTTAAAACTCCGCTCGTCGGCTGTCAAGGCTTCGAGAGCTGTCAATCTTGAGGCTATGAACGAGGAATTGAAGGTATTGCGTGATAGGAACTTGGATGAGGCTACCTTCGAGGAGAGGCTGGACGTCATCTGCAAGCTGGGCATTAAGGTTTACCCCTCGGAGGACTTGAAATCGATGAGAGTAGTCTGCCAGCTAAATTTTGACCAAGTGCAATCAGACAACCGAAGTGGTACAACAGAGTCAAACGAAATACAAGCCGACAGGGAGTGTGAGTCGACAACTGAGTGTGGAAAAGTTCTGTTTGGCTCACCATTCGGTTCAATAGATAGAACTCCAGATATGATCTTCAAGGCAGTGTTTGCCTTTGTCTAAACAAGCCCCAGCTCCTACCAGAGCAACAGACCCTCCCACGCTTCCCTCAGTGCCTCCATCGCCCATTGGGGTCCCCTAACGGCTTTCTCTTCGAACTGCTCCGTTAAAGAGTCAACATATCGGAGCATAGATAAGATCGGTGCCAGATCTTGAAGATAAATGCCTGCTACATCTTCTCCCGCTCTAATGGCTTCACTAATAGAACTGACAGCTATAATCCCGCTTTTCAGGGCAACACCTATGCCATCGGCCAAGGGTGGTGTGAGAAAGCCGGCGGCATCGCCGACGAGCAGGATGTTGCCCTTTGCTGGACTGTAGGAGCCTGAGAGGAGTTGTTCATGGCACACTGGAAGAAAGCAGCCATCCTTCCAAACGGGCTTTTGTTGGGGATCGAAGCCGTAATCGCTCAAAATTCGCCGTTTCTGGTTCTCCAGCTCCTTTACTCCGGATCCTTCTATTAGGAAACAATCGGCCTTGTGCTGGACGTCAAATCTGGGACGAAGACGATAAGCCGGGTGGAACCAATGACAATGATCCTTTACCAAGTCCAAGGAGCCGCGATAGCATTCGCGATAGGCAAAAGATAAGCGAAGAGCAAGGCCTGGCAGTATAGACTTTCTGACATTAGAGTTAGCACCGTCAGCCCCGATGACAAACTTAGCTCCCAGCTCCTCCTGCTCCCCAGCCCTCGTTACCTGGACCCTGCATCCCTCAGCGCTTTCATCCACCCCCAGCACCTTAGTTTCCTCGCATATGTCGACCCCCTTATCCCTCGCCCTTTGGGTCAACCAGTAATCCAAATCCCTTCTCCAGGTGACGGGGAAATCGACATCCACTCTTTGTGATTTCACCCCCGGCATGTGAAGCATGATGCCGGATAGGTAGCGAGGGACAACCAGCATCTCTTCGGGGATTACCCCGAATTCGTCTCGGATGATGCTCTGCGCCCATGGCCTCATTATCCAGCCCGAGCAGGTTTTATCCCGTGGCAGCTTCCTCTTCTCCAGCAGCACGGTCTTCAGGCCGCGCTCGACGCACTTCTTAGCCGCCATTGAGCCTCCAGGCCCAGCGCCGACAACGATGACATCGAACATTGCTTACCTCATTTATCCACTGGTTCAGTCTAACCCATCCTCAGATCTTCAGTCAACGTGTGGTTGTTCGTCGGTCATTTGGGATCGGGTATCTCCAGAGAGCAACTGAGGTAGTAGCCGCTATTTCCTTACTATGTCAAACAGCCTTGGCCCAAGTGGGCCGGCAGCGTCCTACGCCTGGTTGAAATCCTCAGACGTGTCTTCACCCCACGCCGGAAAGGCTTCTCGCTTGTGCGCTTTCATCGGAACCGCTTTAAACAAAGCAATATGACGTTTCGTTCAATCCACAATCCTGGATGTAAATCCGAAACCTTGGCAGCACTTGACACCGCGCTGGAAATGGTGTACATAGCGATAACCGTTTAAATCTACTGG
>CAYVSN010000107.1:0-4883 GCA_964453875.1 uncultured Dehalococcoidales bacterium | reverse complement strand
GTGGCTGGCAACGTAGGTTCAGTGGGACGCATGGAATACACCGTCATGGGCGATGCCGTCAACGTGGCCTCCCGCCTCTGTGGCGCTGCTCCGGGAGGCAAGATATGGCTCGGCCCAGAGACGTACCACGAAGTAAAAGCCCATATAGAAGTCAAAGAGCTGGAGCCTCAGTACTTCAAGGGCAAAGAAAAGGGCATAAAGGTGTATGAGGTTGTGGCCTTGAGGGAGTAATATACGGAGGATGCGATACAAGTCTTTCTTGCTTAACTCACTTAGGAAGTGGGAAATCCTGTTCCATTCCTTCTTTGCTTGCCATCGCCTGGTACAGTGACTTTGAATCTTCAAACAGAGATATGGCATACCATCAGGCACAGTGCGTATCTTCCTCAGGTATCTTTGTCCTCTTTTCCATATTCTCTTCATCTTTATCGAAATTCATAATACTAAATCGGTCAGGCAAAAAGGGGCCCTTTTCTATAGATTGAGGGCTAATCTCTTGATATTGATCAGATGTGTATAACTGACGTTGTCAGTTGTAGAATTGCCACCAAACGTCCCGCAGCCTAGCGTAAAGGACGGGATCAAGCCAGTGCCCAAGCCGATACACCCCTGAGAGGCAGGTGCGTTGACCAAAATACGGCTGGCGTCGACCTCACGACCAAACAATTTCATCAGTTCTTGATTCTCCGTATAGATGACGGCTGTGTGGCCACGCCCCTGATTGGCCAGAATCTGTCTGCAAACTTGGACACCTTCTGCTTCATCATTCACTGTAGACAGAGAGAGAATAGGTGCCAGTTTTTCGTGCCCATACGAGCCTTGCAGTTCATCTTGCTTTATAGCCACGACAATTAAGCGGATATCTTTCTCCCGCCGAATCCTGGCAGAGTCAGCAATAAACTGGGCAGGCTTGCCGATGATTGACCTTTTCAGACTGAGGCGATCAGGATCGAAGACTTGCGCAGTGAAACGACTCTTCTCACGTGGTCTTAGCACGATTGCACCGTGGGCTTCTAGCATTTTGATGAAATCATCACGAATTGAAGCAACGACAACCAGATTGTTTTCAGATCCGCAAATGATGCCATTATCAAACGATTTGCTCTGGATGATTCCCTGCGCAGCCTTTGACAGATCAGCATCGGCACAAATCAAGACGGGCGCATTACCCGAGCCGACCCCTATAGCCGGAGTGCCGGAGCTGTAGGCAGCCTTCACCATGCTCGTACCACCAGTCGCCAGAATTAACGAAACCTCGGGGTGATTCATAAACATCATTGTTTTTTGCCGACCGCTTCGTTGCCGGACTGACTGCACCAAGTCTCTTGGTGCCCCGTGACGTTCAAGTACGTCTCGGATGATATCGCACGCTTGGCTACCGACACCCAAAGCATCACGATGGCAACTCACAATAAGGGCATTTCGCCCTTTGAGAGTAATGAGGGTCTTAAAAACAATCGTGGGCACCGGGTTCGTCACTGGAATCAGGCCGAGGACAACCCCTACGGGACTGGCGATTTCCGTAACTTGCCTTTGCGGGTCCGTCTCAAGCAAACCCGCGGCTGCATGGCCTGCTATCGTTTTGTATACTTCAAGGCTGGCAAACCGGATCTTCATAACCTTGTCCGTAACGGTACCCATACCAGTTTCGGCCACAGTTGCTTCAGCCAATTCTTCAGCTCGTTCGGCTATGGCTTGTGCCACATCTTGTAACAAAGCGTCCACACGATCTTCTGGCCATTTCTCAAATGATTGTTGGGCTTTTGCAGCACGAGCCACCATCTGGTGCGTGTCTTTGTCAATCTCACCGGCAAAGATGTACCCTGCGATTCTCTCGTTAAACTCACGTAGTTTTGTCGTAAGGTTTTGACCTAAAGCCGCTGATATAATCAAGCCCACTTGAGGATGATGCTGGCACATTTCCTCGAAACTTTCTTTAGAGAACCAGCGCGCTTTGACGTCGGTGTGCGCGTATGCACTGGCAGAGCGGGGTTTGCCATCAAGCAAACTAAACTCCCCTAAGAACGTCCCCGACTCCAAAAAGCCGAGGACACTATCTGTGTCCGTTTCCACGCTCTGAAGTTCAAGACGGACTGTTCCCTCATCAATAACATAGCACCCATCGCCAGGCTCACCTTCGCACATAATACAACTGTTGCGCGGGAACTGCACAGGGACTACGTACTTTTCAAAAATAGTGAGTTCTTCACCTTGTAGCGCGCTTAGGAATGACATGCTTACCCTCCTAATGATATTTGAGAGACAATGTGTATATCGTCAGCGAAAGTGGGACATTTTGGCTCTGGCAATAGCGGATACCTCAGATTCCAAAAGGGGAGGTCCCGAAACAAGACACCCGCATCTACCCCTGAGGTCTCATCCATCAAAAAGGAAACGAGCCTGGTGCCGCTTAATTCAGCGTTAGGCGTTCTTAAGGACCTCATTGTCACTAATCACCGCTGATACATTATCTGCCAACATGGGTGGTCATGTAAAGTTTTCTGGAGAAGACACAATCCATCGGGCTGTTGAGTCAGGGCCAGCACATACTCGCAAGGTCCAGGCACCTTTGACTTCTTGGTGAACTACGGCACACCGGATGTCTTACACGTCAAAGGCCGCTCGCGGGAATCTCTGGAATAAAGAACTTATCTCGTCCATATCCTCTACATTGCCTCCCTAAACAATAACTTTCTCACCCTCGCAGGCGATGCCGATTGAAAGCCCCAATCCTGTGGCCATTTCCTGCGCTTCCCCCCTGATTTCCTCCTCAAATTGGGGGCTCAGGTGAACTAGAACGACCTGAGGAAGATATCCCTTAACCCGACGAAACTCTATTAACTCCACCTTTAGCATTTCGGGGCATAGATGCTTCGCATCCTTGGCTACATTTTCAAACCTATTGGGAAAAGTCACATCAGCGATGAGAAGGTGAGGGGAGACATGTTCCCATAAGGGTAGAAGACCAGGGCCGGTATCCCCTGTGTAGAATACCTTCTTTCCATCTTCGGAGGTGATTTCAAAACCTACCGTATCAATCCCATGGTTTACCGGTATCGCCAAAACTCGGTAACCTTCGACATCCTCTGACTTCAAAGGTTCCAAGGTGTGTAATTCCAGTGCTCGCCTTCCTAGAAAGGAAGTGCTGTCAGTGAATTTGGGATAAATTACGCCGTCAATAAGATGAGAGCACAGAATGTCGAGAGTCTGTTGCGTGCCGAAAACCTTGGTGGCATGATGCGAATTGTTGAATGCAAAAGTGGGAATCCCTCTAATATGGTCGTAATGGCCATGAGACAGCAATATCGCCTTTATCTTTTCCTGCTCTGGAAAGGAAAGTTCCGAAGCCAGACTCCCCGCATCTACGGCTAGAATGTCATCAATCAGAAATGAGACGAGCCTCGTGTTTCTTGATTCTGCATTATGCGTTCCTAGAAACCTTACTATCACTAAGTCAACCCCAATATGTCGTACCGCAACAGCAGCTTCTCAAATCACTCCGCACCCATACGGTCCACTTTCTCCGCCTCCATCGTGTCGGCAACATACCATAAGCCCCCTCAGTTATCAACACCCACCCCAGCTTTGCCTCCTGGAGGCGAGGGGGTAAATTCATACGCCCCGCTATCACAGTACAGCCGTGATGACTCTACTACCCCTCAATTGCCATCGTCACGCACCTGGCTCGTCATCCCTACCCCCATGGAAGAAGCAAAGCCACCCGGAACAAGACTCTCCTGACTTCATATCTGGTAGTGTATCGAGAGTCTAATACTTCGCAAGAACCGTATTGCTCAACCCATTGCCCGTTTCTAGCAGGCAGTCTAGCGAGCTCAAGCCAAGTTGTCAAGGCGCCTCAGCTGCCTTGACTTCGAGCGACCATCACTGTATAGTCTCTACAATTCTAACCTTAACGGTCCGAAGATGCCGCAGCCAAGATTCAAGCAAATGGAACGAGCTTACGGGTTTGATGAGGTTGCCCTCGTTCCCGGAGATATAACCATAAATCCTGATCAGACCAACATAGACCTTGTGCTAGGAAATTTGACATTTTCCATCCCCATTCTGGCTGCAGCCATGGATGCTGTTGTCGATCCTTCTTTTGCTATAGAATTCAGCAGGCTCGGTGGCCTGGCAGTCCTTAACCTTGAAGGCGTACAAGCACGGTACGAAAACCCTGAGGAAATCCTAGATCAAATCGCCCAAGCTCCCGAATCTGAAGTCACGCCCCTTCTTCAAAACATCTACTCGGAGCCCATCAAAGAGAGGCTCATTGGTGAACGCATCAAGAACATAAAGGGTGCGGGCGCCATCTGTGCCGTTTCAGTAACTCCAGCTACCACCAAACGATTGGCTCCTATAGCTAAGGAAGCAGGAATTGATGTGCTGGTAGTCCAATCCACGGTCACTACAGCTCGGCACATCTCCAAAAGCTATCGAGGGCTTATCTTGCCCGAGCTATGCCAGATGATGTCTTTACCCATCATAGTGGGCAACTGCTGCAGCTACAGCGCTGCTCTAGAGCTAATGAGAACAGGAGTCGACGGCATTCTGGTCGGAGTGGGTCCCGGAGCTGCTTGCACCACAAGAGAGGTCATTGGCGTTGGTGTACCCCAGATAACTGCCACCATAGACTGTGCTGCCGCTAGAGAAACGTACTTCAAGGAAAGTGGTAAATATGTATCAGTGGTAACTGACGGAGGCATTCGCACAGGAGGCGATTTATGCAAGGCATTTGCCGCAGGTGCCGACGCCGTCATGCTTGGCTCGCCCCTAGCTCAAGCCGCACAAGCACCTGGAAAGGGTTACCACTGGGGCATGTCTCACCCTCACCCAGCATTGCCCAGAGGAACACGGGTCAAAGTTGGCACTTGTGCTTCCTT
>CAYVSN010000106.1:0-4976 GCA_964453875.1 uncultured Dehalococcoidales bacterium | reverse complement strand
TGGATACTGTAAGTAGGTCATCCCTACTTGTCAAGCGAACTCAACTTGTTGAACGATTCGTCATTTTGTAGTGCTCACGTGGCAGTGTCTCTTTTCTCGGCAGTGGCCAAGGCACCATACCAAGCCCAAAGTTCCCCAAAGCCGATCTCCCTCGGGATAGAATTTGGAACCAGAAACCTGCATTCCATGGAAGCATTCCATTCAGCCTCACAGGTTCTCCTTGGGAACATTGCTATGTCAGAATCGTACAAATCACCCCTAACGTGATAGTGGTGAGTGTGGATAAAGTCTTGCCAAGTATTCCTCAAATGTTCTTCGCTCTTGATATCTATGATCCCCACATCTTCTAGATTTCTCGCGGCAACATTTCCCCAAGCTTCTTTCATAAGTTTTATTGCTTCTACATCTGATTGAGGAGCGCCGTAGCCAAATATTGTCAGAAGATAAGCATGCTTGAGCGCGTGTCTAAGATGCTCCCACTCAGCCGCAATGAACGGGGCCTTACTATAGTCCTTCTTCTTTATGGGAAATACTAGCTTCGAATCAGTGTAAGTATCTCCGCACTTAGGGCACTCAGTGCCAGCTAGCCCCATCTGCCTATCCTTTAGGCAGTACCCCACAGCCACGTTTCCATGAAGATATGCTGTATGTGGCAGATTGACTTTTCGATGATTGCGCCAACACGCTTGATATAAAAACGGATCCCAGTTGAACGAAGCAATCAAGTCCTTTTCTCTCAGAGACAGCACTAAGTGATCATAGATAGTAGGGTATGGTGGGAGCTTTAATTCTCGGAAATACGCCCTTATCTGGCTCTCAATGACCCTAAGAGTTTCTTGATATGCACTCTTTTCATAAAGCTCGCTATAGATAGCTTCGAAATTCTTACCTTCGTATTCAATACCATTTCTCTCTAGTACAGGCTCCAGCCCGACAACTTCGACAAGGTTGTTCATCACAGGCAAAGTCTTTCCATTGCTATCGCCATTTGGAAGTGCTGCCACACTGGCACCGGCTCCGATAACAACGACATGAGGCCGTCCCATGGACGTGTCCTATGAGTTCCTCAACAGTCATTGTTCCTTTCCACCCGGTTTCCATCTGCGAATATATTTCCCCTTCCGCTAGCCTGATAACTAATCTTACTGTTTTATTATCTCCCCGAATATACGTTATTAGCAGCAAAAAGATTTCCTAATTGCTGTCAAGCCCTTAATTAGCTATTGATTCTACTTCCTCAGCCGAGTACACTGGTGACCTGGGGGAGGTAGTAGAAGGTCCAGATTGAGGAGCTTTAGCTGCCTCGTGCGTTTTGAGGCTGGTAAGCCTCCCCTCATTTGATTGACGCCGCCGGCGGGCTTGCCTGATTAGTTCAGGAACCTTGTACTCTGATTGAACGAGTTCTATAGCTCCTTTCCTACTTATCGGTTGATCATGGGTGTCTCGTAGTTCGTATGGTCTGCCCTCTCGCAGTACCGCTAGTATTCTTGTTCCAAGGTCACTCATTACTGCTCCTATGGCCTGTAAATGTGTCTTGCCGTGGTTAACCATCTCCCGATGGTAGAGATAGGCCAGTTGAGGGTCATACCTTCGGGCAATATCCCCTGCTTGAAACAGGGCTCTTTTCATCATTGACGGGCCGGCTTTGGTCATCCTGAGTCCCTTGCTCTCAGTGTCCGCTGATTGCCTGGCGCCGGGAACGACGCCCGTCCAGTTAGCAAAGGCAGACTGATTGCGAAAGCGGTGGGGGTCACCGATCACAGCCAGGAAGACTTGAGCGGTTCTCACTCCAATACCGGGAATGGTGCGCAGGTGATCGGCCGGGTGAAGCTGGAGGTAGAGCTCCTCAATTCGTTCTGAGACCTTCTCCACTTCAGCCTCTTCTGCTTCCATCAGCCTCAGCTCGCAGGCTATCTCTTCCTGAAGGTCATCGAAGAAGTCCTCGTTGATCATACCAGCCGCCTTTGATCTCTCATAGAACTCGGCCTGCCTCTGGCAGGCTTGGTACACACGATGGGATTCAGCCTGAGCACCTCTGGTTTTGACGCCAGCTAGCAGGGTCTCAAGAGCCCGTTTCCCATCATGGACTACAGTGAATGGATTTAGCTTCTGCCGATAGAATGCCCTAGCCCGCTCTGACCACTCATCGGTGAAGGCTTTTCGAAGGCCAGGAAGATAGCCGTTGATTATCGAGCCTATCCGGTTCTTACGGATGGTGATGCTTTTCATCAGACGCTCCCGTTGTCGGGTTAGCCGCTGAAGGGCATGATACTTGGCTGGCGGCAGATAGGCCTCGTCTAGCTGCTCTGAATCAATAAAGGGCATCTTGGCCAATGTTACCCCATCCACCCGGTCACTCTTGGTACGACTGCGAAGATATCTCCTGAGGGCAGCTACCTTCTGCAGTCGTGCCTTTACTAGTCGGCATTCTGGGTGACGAGCGCGGAGATACACTGCCATGGGAATCCAAGCCAGACCAGTCGGTTCGAAAACAATGGTGGGGGTAGCGCCATTCGAGAGAATGTGCTCTTCCAGTCTCTCCAGTCCTTCGAGAGTACTGTCGAAGCTGAAGCTGTCGCATGGTCTAGCCTGCTCATCCAGGCAACGAACCTGGTGGACACCACTACGGCTGAGGTCAATACCAACACTCTTAATCACTATCGTCTCCTTCGAAGATATTCGGGCTCAGTGAGTGTTGGCCGGACTCTCTGCCCATGCTTGCTTCCTTGATACGGGCCATCTTCCCCAATTTCCCTAATCGGGCCACCTGAGAGCCGGCAGGTAGTCTGATTGTCGGGGCAGTCTCAACTCCCCAGCCAGATTATGGCACCTCACCGGAACCCGTCAGGTCTATTTTAGCCCAAGCCGCAGACTCACTGGCCCTCGGGAAATAAAATACAAGGTAGATCGTTCAACCGAAGACGGGAGCGTTGTGACCAATATCAGTAGGCCTAAGTCTTCCTGCCGACCGGAATTATATAAAGCGGAACCTCGTCCTCAAGCATGGCCACAACGTCCTTTACTTGATCATCATAAAAGGCGCCAACCGTCACTACTCCCAACCCTAAGGCGGTCGCCTGGAGACAAATATTCTGGGCAGCATGTCCAGCCTCCATGTGGACGTATCTCACACCCCTGTCACCGTACTTTGTGGTTGTCCTCTCACAAACGGCAGATATAACAATGTCTATGGCACCCTCCTCCACCCAAGTTTGGCCCAGGGCGGCTTCAGCCAGTTCCACCCTTACGTCTTCATCTCCGACTTGAACGAGAGCATGCGCGTCGGGCCTGTACTTGTAGACTCCAGGAGCAAGCTCATCTACATTGCCCACTATCACGTACACCTCTAACGGATACAGGGCGCCAGCGGAAGGTGCCGTGCGCCCGCCCCATTCTGCCGTGACACCCTGGGCTGCCCACAGGAGCTGAGAGACCTCAGCCAGTGTTAAGGCCTCTTCGCTGTAATCCCTGATGGATCTCCTTTGGCGCAACGTCTCCTCTACCGAGACTTCGCTCTTCAGCTTGGGCGCAGGCAGCGTTATCACTGCGCCGCTCACTATTTCCGGTGTCGGGGTGGGCGGGGCAGTCGGCTGAGGCACAGCGCAACCAGACAGAGTGAGAACAACCAGAACCAGTGAACAAAGCAAATTCGGATTCATCTACGACCTCCAGAACAACTGACCCCACCCAGAGGTGTATGGCTAATGCTTGCCATCACACCCGAAAATGGGGCTTGACACCTGCATGACTAACTATTTCTTGAGCTAGAGTCGCGCTCTCCTTACGATTATTGTATGGCGTTGGGCTTTTTCAGTAAAGGGGAACATAGAGACGGATATACCGTCCAACTTGTTGAACGAATCATCGTTTTGTTACCTTCTATGTATCCGGCGAGCGAGTTGAGGCTCAGTAGGTCTCTCCCAACACCAAACGTAGCCTAGAGCAGGCAACCCCCTTAGGGCTAAACCTACCTTGGACGCGGCTCAAGCCGGTATCGCAACCCTTACTGCGCGAGCACTTCCCCCAAACTACAGAACACCAAGGGCCGATCGCCGAATCTGCTCTTAGCTCCAGGAGGGCCATCACAGCTCCGCGGAGCAGCCAAGGCAGATGGCTCTCTATTGCCGCAGTCTTTGGCTCAGAGTAAAATGGTAATTTGGTGGAAGGAGCGAGGCGAGAGCTTAGCAAGCGCGTGACAGATCTTATCTGTGCCCCTTCGAACTTGGTGGAGATGTGGGAGGGGGCGGGGGCACTGGCTGCGAGATATGGACAACCGCCTGGCATCTCTAATAGCTGGTTGGATGGACTCCTAGGAGAGATTGCTTATCAAGTTGACATTCCGGAAGAAGAGCGAGGAGACGCACAGATGGCGCGACAGCTTGCTTTAGATCGTCGTCAGCCTGGCGGGCAGGCAGCGATGGAAGAGTCCTCCATCAAAGACGAGACGCTGCCAAGGAGACCGTTGCCATTCTAGAGGGAGAACGCAGCAACGCAAGTGCCGGTCAGGCGCTCAGAGTTAAGAGGCTCTACCCCGACGCCCGCCTGCCAGAGCGGGCCACCGAAGGCTCTACCGGTCTAGACCTCTTCGCCTATATCGGGGAGCAGGCTGGACGAGTGGTACTGGAAGAGAAGCCAAAGCTAATCGGCACCGGCATCGCACTGGAAGTGCCCAAGGGCTACGACGTCCAAATACGACCCAGGTCCGGCCTATCGGCGAGGGGTGTTATGGCCGCTTTCGGTACCATTGACAGCGACTATAGGGGGGAAATCATGGTGACCATGTATACACTCGGGCAAGGCAGCAGTTTCGAGGTCAAGCACGCGGACAAAATAGCTCAACTCGTTATGAGCAAGCTGGCCAAGCTGCCAATTGAGGAAGCCCATGAGCTTTCCTCCACTGAAAGAGGCCCGCGTGGGCACGGCTCCACTGGGATGGCTTAGAATGGGAATTATACGAGTGGGGACTTGTTCATGGA
>CAYVSN010000105.1:0-4984 GCA_964453875.1 uncultured Dehalococcoidales bacterium | reverse complement strand
ATAGACGGAAAGGAGCATGTAATCGGACGTGCAATGGCAGAGGAAAGACCTATTCCCTGCTTTCGCTGCGGCTTCTGCTGTACCCTGTACCGTTCTCCACTTCATGCCCAAGATATAGAAAAGATGGCCTCCGCACTCAGAATATCAACCGCGGAGTTCATTTCCAGGTATGCCCAACGTGTGCCAACGCAGGAAAGCTACCTGCTCCGAGGAACTGAAAGAGGCTGCGTCTTCCTCGCCTGGCGCGAAAATGGAAAGGCATCCTGCACCATATACCCTTTCCGCCCCAAAGCCTGTCGCGAATGGATCCCCAGCCTATCCAAGCCCGAATGCCTCGAGGGATTAGCCAAAACCAAATCCAAAGGGCAGATAATGTTATTGGACGAACTATTTGGCTCAAAGGAGGATAAAGAAAGGCTTTCCTTGTCCCTCAAAAACGATTATTCCCCTCTCTTGTATACTTGACTTCTTTCTGGCGAAGCATCACAGTAAGTACGAAAGGAGCCGCTAGGGTGGGCAAAGAAATCATACCGTTTCTTAGGATCTTGCTTGCGGCTAGTGTTGCCGCGATATTCTAAGCAAAAGCCTTCTCAATAACACTCTCAACTAAGGCCAGCACTCCGCCGGTATTCACTCACAGCTTGCATCATACCCTGCAAATCTCGGTGCCCCGACGGTTTCCTCCCCTCGAGCCACTGCTTAAGCGCTTCAATCACAATTTCCCGGATTGGCCTACTTTGCTCAACAGCAGCAAATTTTAGTGCCTTAAGAAGTTCCTCACTTCCCAAATCTATGGTTATTCTCGTTCCTTTGGCCATACTCACCTCCTGCCTTGTCATATTTCCATTTTAGCACAGAGACGCAAAAACGTAAAGACATATAGCTGCTGCCAAGAACGACATAGACTAGCCTTCGGACCTAAGCAGTTCGGCAAGGTAATCTGGCAATCCCGACACTTTACAACAATAGCTTGGGAAAACTAGCCAAAGAACGGTCGTAGATTCTCGGCGACCATTTCTGGCAGGGTATCAATGACTCGTACGTCGTATAGCCTCTCCAATGGCCCGCTATCGTTAGTGTAGACTTCAGCGGGGTATGGGCGAGAGATGAGCTTTGCACTTAGTCTGTAATGGTCTAGTTTTTCGCCCATGGAACCAGAATAAGTGACAAGATTAAAGGAGCCAATGCCAAGCTTTTTGTATGCCGTTAATGCTTTCACGAGGCAACTGGCGAAATCCCTTATTTGCCTTTCCCCTAGGTCTACGAGAGAGCTTTCCTCGTTGAATGTGAATTGGAGTTCGTTGAAACCACGCGGGGCAAAGCTTGCTATGACACATAAGGAATTACCTTCATAGATGAATCTCTCCTTGAGTTCTCTTTCTCGTTCGACCAGCTCTTCCCAATAGTTCCTGCCGCTATGATTGAAGTGCTCCTCGCACCTCTCCAAGAGCTTGGCCTGCATTGGCAGTGGCTCGCTCTCCACTAGAATTTGAACATGAGGGTGTATAATGCTTCCAGCGCTGGGTGGCATATAGTTCCAGATATAAATGGGCCAAGCTGCTTCCACGTCAAGTTCGTGCACAGAAAGGACGTAGTTCTTGGCGGCCGTCAGATTATCTCGGAGCATCTTTACGTCGAACTCATCCAGATCGAGGAAATGCGCACGACTAATAACTGCGACAGCATGATGCTCGCCAAACGGATTTAAGTTCGGAAAAACTAGAGTCTCCCCGAGTTGCATCCTTCCTTCTTGCCATATCTCTTCGGGGAATTCTGGTGTTCTTTCCTCGACGTGCTCAGGGCAGAATGGACATCCTTCCTTTGTTGCATTGATTAGCCTGGTAAGCTCCGGGCCACCTGCTGCTTGTTTAAGTCTTTTAGCTCTGTCAGGGTTTATTCTGCACTGGTCGTGTGTCAACGGGTCAAATCTATACTCCACCCGATTTCTTATGGATTTCCTAAATTCCATGGCAACTCCTTAGACTTTGTGTATTTGGGGCAAAATAACATTCTATAATATAGTAGATGGTGTGGCCTGATTGGGACAAGCGGATAAGGACTTTGGCTCAGTGGATGTTTGAGTGCAAACATCTGGTAGTGTTCACTGGCGCCGGCATCAGCACAGAATCAGGATTGCCTGACTTTCGAGGACCAGATGGCATTTGGACTCGCCAAGCGAAGGGACTTCCCACAAGAGCTCGCCCCTTTGACTCAGTAGCCCCCAATGAAGGACACATGGCTGTCGCTGAGCTGCAGAACTTAGACAAGTTAAGCTTCCTTATCTCACAGAATGTGGATAACCTTCACTTGAGGTCGGGGATTCAGCCAGCTATGCTGGCAGAACTGCATGGGAATGTCACAAAGCTTAGGTGCGCCAGTTGTGAAGCTGAGGTAGAAAAGGCGGTCGGCTTGGTTAAATGCCCTTCGTGCGGCGGCAAGTTAGCCTCCAGCGTGGTAAATTTCGGCCAGCCCTTGCCACAGAAGGCGTTGGAGGATTCCTACTGGCACTCAGAAAACTGCGATCTCTTCGTAGTTGTCGGCTCCAGTCTTGTTGTCACTCCGGCTGCCGACATGCCCAAAGTGGCTGTCCAATCTGCAGCCCGATTGGTGATCATCAATCAGGGTGAGACCCCGCTTGACCATGTTGCGCATCTCAGGTTTTGGGAAGGGATAGGAGAAGTCTTACCCCCAGCAGTTGCCCGACTAAAGAGACTTATGAATCTATCTCAGGAATAGACGGATAGCATATGAGCAATTTGAAGTAGGGATTACATTATGACTATTCAAGAAAAGCTGTCCCAAGTGACAAGCTATTCTCAAGAGCTGGGGCTGGACTTAACGAGAGAAGAAGACAGGTTCAAGTGGTTTCTAGCTTCAATCCTCTTTGCCAAGAGAATTTCCTCCCAGACAGCAAAAAGGACTTTCAGGGAATTTCAAAAGGACGGGATTCTAACATCAGAAAGCGTCCTGGAGGCTGGCTGGGACAGGCTGGTGGAGATATTAGACTCCGGAGGCTATGTTCGCTACGACTTCTCTACGGCTTCGAACCTGCTTGAGATAGCATCTAATTTGGAGGAAAGGTATGGCTCGCTAGAGAATCTACATGACCAAGCAAAGGATAGCCAGGACCTGGAGAAGAAGTTGCTTCAATTCAAAGGTGTGGGCCCTACCACAGTAAACATATTTCTAAGGGAGTTAAAGGGCATTTGGGAAAAGGCAAACCCAGGCCTATCCCCCGTCGCCAAAGAAGTAGCTTCTAAGCTCGGGCTGAGTCAAGATGAGATAGAACCTTTAGGTGTCGAGTCTGCTCTGGTGAAAATAGGCCTGGAGTTTTGCAAGGGGAGGAGATGCTCCGCCTGCCCGGTCATGGAGGAATGCCAAGAGGCGAAAATCGCCCGATCTATGGTCTAGCCTTTCTACGTTGAGACGTTATTCAGATGCGAAGTTATCTTATCTAAGAGCTTATCCACCCCCCAGCCTTTGGCGGCAGAGATAAGCGCTATGTTTCTACGTGGCAGTACAATCTGTTCTTTGAGATAAGGAACAACTGTCAAGGCCTCAAGCTCCGTCTCCCCAGATAGTGCTAAGTCGAGTTTGTTGAATACTGCGATCCTCCGCTTCTTGGCTAGGCCCAAATCACGAACTATTTCCTCTACTGTGCGGCATTGGTTAGCGGCGTTCTTGTGCATTATGTCAACAATGTGCAGAAGCAAATCAGCCTCACTGAGCTCCTCCAACGTAGCGCTAAAGGCAGCGACTATGGATGGCGGCAGTTTATGAATGAAGCCGACAGTGTCGGTGATGAGGAATTTCCGTCCACCAGGTAAGGTCAAGTAGCGAGTTGTGGGATCAAGGGTAGAAAAGAGCTTGTCTTCCACAGTCACACTGGCTTTACTTAGGGCATTAAACAAGGTGCTTTTGCCGGCATTCGTATAGCCCACCAGGGCTACGATTGGCATACCTACCTCCTTACGTCGTAACCGGTAGAGAGCCCTATGCCGCTTTACATCCTCTATTTCATGCTGGAGCCGATTGATGCGTTTGTTGATGAGGCGCCGGTCGGTCTCCAACTGCGATTCACCGGGACCTCTAGTTCCTATACCACCTCCAAGCTGCTCAAAATGGCTCCATTGACCCACAAGCCGCGGTAGGAGATATTGATGCTGGGCGAGCTCAACCTGAAGCTGCCCCTCATGAGTCCGGGCTTGCTTGGCAAATATGTCAAGAATAAGAGCTGTACGGTCGATGACCTTGACTCCCAATACCTCTTCAAGCTTCCTTTGTTGTCTTGGCGACAGCTCGTCATCGAAAATCGCCGTGTCATATGGGGTTTGCTCCCTAAGGCTAATGAGCTCCTCAACCTTCCCCCTGCCAATATAATGCGCAGGCGAAGGTGAGTCCAGTTTCTGACTTAGCGTGCCCACCACCTCCGCACCTGCCGTCTTGGCCAGACAGGACAATTCCTGCAGGGAATCGCCGGTTGGCCAATCGCCGTTAGAGGCTTTCTTCTCTACGCCTACTAGAACGGCCTGCTCTGCCTTGCTTTCAGTAACGAAGAGCTTTCGCTTTATTTATTCCTCCTGTACCAAGCCAATAAGCGATTCACTCCTTGCTCCAGGCGGTTATTAGGGATAGTCAAGGAGAATCTAACATAACCTTCTCCTTCCTTCCCATAACTACTTCCTGGAGTGACAGCTATCCCAGTTTCGCCAAGCAGCTTTTTGGTGAAATCCACGGAACTGTAACCTTGGGGAACTTTAGCCCAGATGTAAAAGCCGGCTTTAGGCACCTTCGCTTTTAGCCCAATTTTGTTGAGGGCCTCCGCCAGCCTATCTCGGCGCCCTTGCAAAACAGCGTTATGCTCAGCAATGCAATCTTGAGGGCCACGCAAGGCTTCAATGGCAGCCCGCTGAATTGCCTGGGGAATGCCCGAATCCAAATTGGACTTGACTCGAAATAGGGCATCTATCATCTTAGCATTGCC
>CAYVSN010000104.1:0-5048 GCA_964453875.1 uncultured Dehalococcoidales bacterium | reverse complement strand
GAGTACAGTTTGCCATCGCTGCCGCTAGGGAGGCAGCAGCTTCAGCTAAACTGGATATGTCTCAGGAGATGCCGGAGCGGGTAGGGGTTGGCATCGCTTGCATGGTGGAAACTGACTACGTCGTCAGGCAAAGTGAGCTCATCAAGGCTAGAGGTCCGAGGAGGGCTGACCCTTTGTTCATCGCCAGATCTAGCCCCAGCGCAGCTTCAATGCAGGTAGGCATGATGCTAGGAGCTAAAGGGCCTAATTCCAGCGTGAATAGCCTTTGCGCCAGTGGTGCTGATAGTATAGGCACAGTGGCACATTTCATTAGGTTGGGATATGCTGATGTCATGATAGTCGGAGGGGCCGATTCCAGTCTGAGCCCGGTTGGCATGGCTGGCATCGACATTGTGGGAGCAGTGTCACGCAAGGCAGAGCCGACTAAGGCTTGCTGTCCTTTTGACCTTAACCGTAGTGGTTTTATCTATGGTGAAGGCGCTGGAATACTTGTGTTGGAGGATTACGCGCACGCCAAAAGACGAGGCGCACGTGTCCTGGCTGAGGTTGCCGGCGCTGGCTGGTCTTTTGATGCCTATGATCAAACTGCCCCAGCCCCTGAACCAGAGGCCTATGCTATGAGGATTGCTCTGCAGACTGCTGGGGTGAAACCTGGGGAGGTTGATTACATCAATGCTCATGGTACAAGCACCAAGCTAAACGATGCTTGCGAAACGACTGCCATCAAAACAGTCTTCGGCGAGCATGCTTACAAGATACCGATAAGCTCCACCAAGTCCATGATCGGTCACATAATAAGTGCTGCCGGCGCTATTGAGACTATAGCTGCTATTCTGATTATGAACAAGGGTATTATCCACCCAACCATAAACTATGAAACGCCCGATCCCGAGTGTGATTTGGATTATGTTCCCAATGTGGCTCGTCAGGCGCAAGTGAATGTCTGCTTGAAAAACAGCTTTGGACTTGGTGGGGAGAATTGCTGCCTGGTTTTGAAACGGTTTAGCAAGTGAAAGAACTAGAAGCCAGAGTATCACTGGTAACCGGCGCCTCTCGTGGCATAGGGAAAGCTATTGCCCTGAAGCTTTCCAGCCTTGGTTCTAAGGTAGCGGTTAACTATCGTGATAGGGATGTGGAAGCTAACAGCGTTGTTGAAGCCATAGTCAGTTTGGGTGGTGGGGAGGCTATAGCGATAAAGGCAGATGTTGCCGATACGGAAGCGGTGAAAGCTATGATACAACAGGTGACTGACAGGTGGGGCAAGATTGATATTTTGGTAAACAATGCCGGAATTAACCGAGATACCTTGCTGCTAAGGATGTCTGAGGAGGACTGGGATGATGTAATCAACACAAACCTGCGTGGAGCATACTTGTGCACTAGGTTTGCTTTGAGGTCTATGATAAGGCAAGGCTGGGGGCGCATCATAAATATCTCCTCAATCGCTGGAGTGATGGGCAATCCAGGGCAAAGCAATTATGCTGCTTCTAAGGGTGGACTCATTTCTTTCACCAAAAGCGTAGCTCGTGAGATGGGTTCGCGCCGCATCACTGTGAACGCTGTGGCTCCGGGCTTCATTGTCACCGAGATGACGGATAAGCTGCCCCCTGAAAGGAAGGATTCTATTCTGGCGATGATTCCGTTGCAGCGCTTTGGCGAGCCGGAAGATGTAGCCGAACTGGTAGCTTTCTTAGCCGCCGAGAAAGCCAGCTATATCACGGGACAGGTTATCAGTATCGACGGTGGGGCGTTTACTTGATTAGTCGCAGGCACGGCTCCTCCCTTATCGCATTGTTACCGGAAACTGGGTCGCGCAAGATAGACAGGAGAAAGCTGAAAAAGAGGGGAGCGAGCCAGGAATTACCAAGAGAGCGTCATTTCATTGCTTGGACGTTGAACATTCTGCTACTGGTTAGGTCGTCTAGCAGTTTGCTCAGCGCAGACACATATCCTCTTGCCTCATCGGGATCGAGCTGTACCACGTTGTCGGCTATTCTTTGACAGTAGTCGCAACTGCCGCACCCGGAGAGGCAATCTTGCTTCTTGAAAAAATCAATAAAACCTTCCAAAGCTTGGTTATCAATGAAGACTCTCGGCGGCGAGACCCGAGTGGTGATTTCCGTACTGGATAGAGTGGGGCCTAGATATGTGGTTTTTGGGGTAAGGCCAACTAAAATATCGTAGAGGTTTCCCTGATAGTGACGGGATGAATATGCCTCGGTAGCATTTACAATCCACTCCGTTGACATCGCTCTGCCGCCAATCTTGAAGAAATCAATCCCCATTTCTTCATACATATGTATGTCCTCAGGTCTTATCCAACGGGCTCTGACAAGTTGAGAAGTGTCGCTGAACTTGCTCGAAGCACAATGGAGTACGCAGTAGTCCATGTAGAAGCCGTTAAGCGGGTTGTGCTCTTGAGTGGCATGTCCCATGGTATTATTGTGATAGTATTCGAAGGGACACTGATAGAGACAAAGGCTATTTGTCAGTATACCCAGCTCGCAGCTTACGGCATCTCTAATAGCCTCAAGTAGTTTGAAGTCCCGGTTTACGTTAGAATCCAAGATAATGGAGTCAGCCCCGAGGGATTCAAGAAACTTGGCCCGTGCCACGCTGTTTACATGGGCTATGGTTGACACCTCCACTTTAAGCTGAGGAAAGTGAGACTTTGTGAGCTCGACCAAGTAGGGGATAGCTACGGTAACACTATCTACCTCGGCATCACTGAGCCACTCCAGGTGTTGGAGCAATTCCCGATGAGTATCTTGATGCCACTCCATATTATTCATGCACGGGGCATTCAGAAGGTAATTGAAGGTTAGGCCGGCGTAATGGGCTAGCTTGATATACTCCTCTGCTTGTTTTGTGGTCATTTGGGGAATATCGGGGCCTGACATCCCGCTTCCCATCATTGAGGTGGGCAAAACACCAAATATTTGAATGTCTGCCTTAATCTGGCTTAGAGGCGGTATCAGCTCGGTGTCCCAGTTCGTTGGCGCTAATAAACGCATATTTACTTCGCTTGAAGGATAATTTCGACGTAAACCCTAGCATGCTAGGACTATTATAGCATAGTACCTAGTCTTATGATATATATATATAATATAGAGTGAAATAATTTGTCAATAGGGCGAAGGTTTTTGTTCATCTGCCACGCTGAGAGGAGGCGAAAACTTGAATCTCAAAGAGGTCTTGGCGGGAACCGCCAGCGAAGTGCCGGAAAAAACGGCTATTGTTCTTGGTTCTCAGAAGCTTACTTATGAGGAATTGGAGGGAGGTTCCAATAGAGTAGCTAAGGGACTTATAGAACTAGGGGTGAAGAAAGGCGACCATGTAGCTATCTTACTTTCTCATAGTCCTGAGTGGGTCATCAATTATTTCGGAGTCATTAAGGCTGGTGGCGTCGCCGTGCTCCTAGGCACTATGCTCAAGGCACCTGAGCTTGATTCTCTATTGCGTGACTCTGATGCCAAAGTCCTGATAACCGAAAAGGCTTTTTCTCATGCCCTTTCCCCGGTTCTGCCTGGCGCCCCCCTGCTAAAGCGGGTTCTGGAGGTTGATGGAGATTTCTACAAAGGGATGGTGGCTGGTGGTTCTGCCGTACCATCTGATGTTGATATAGATGATGAGGATGACGCCACTATCATATATACCTCTGGCGTGTTAGGGAGGCAAAAAGGTGTAGTGCATACCCACGCTTCCTTTATGGGGACTCCCGACATAGTTTCCAGTGGCGTAGGGCGCGGCAGAGAAGATGTGGTCATAGATCCGGTTCCTTTTTTCTACCTTTTTGGATTGAGCGAGGTCCTTTTTGGTTCCATCATCAAGGGTGCCACTGTGGTAATCATCCCTGTTTTTACCCCCAGAGCTGTCTTGGAAGCCGTAGAAAAGGAGAGGGGAAGCATCCTTTTTGGGGTTCCCGCAATGTATAATGCTTTGGCCATGCTGCGTAACGAGGTCATCAAGAGCTATGACCTTAGTTCATTGCGAGTGGCCTCTACTGCTGGGGCGAAATCCTCTCGTCGCCTTATGAAGATTCTAGAGGGAAAGTTGGGTTTGACCCTCTGTGAGACATATGGTCTTTCGGAACTCTCGGTCGTTTCTATGAGCACTCTTGACAAACCTAAACTGGGAACGGTAGGGAAGCCAATTTGTGACCTTAAGATAGTAGACGAGGATGGTAAGGAGGTTATTCAAGGTGAAATAGGGGAGGCTGTCTTTAAAGTCCCCTGGATGATGAAGGGATACTACAAGGCACCGGGTCTCACGGCTCAGGTTCTCAAAGATGGCTGGTTTCATACTGGAGATTTGGTAAGGATGGATGAAGACGGCTACCTTGAATATGTGGAGAAGAAATCGTTCATAATAGTGACCCCAGCGGGGCTCAAAATCTCTCCCTGGGAAGTCGAGGATGTGCTTCTAGGGCATCCTGGGATAGCTGAAGCAGCGTGTGTGGGAGTCAGAGATGCACAGGGTGGTGAGAGTCCAACAGTTCTTGTAGTGCTTAAGGAAGGACAAAATGCCACCGCAGAGGATATAGCCGGTTTTGTGGCCAGAACTTAGCTGATTTTAAGTTGCCCCGTGGGATTGAGTTTGTGGACACCATACCCAAGACTGGCTCGGGTAAGATAGACAGGAGACGACTCAAGGAGCTAAGCGTATCTCAGGAGTGACTCCATCCGCATTGGTCTTTTCGGGAAATCCATCGGCCACTCCTGTATGCGGGGAATAATGCCTTGGGATAGTCCTCCGAGACAATCCTTCCCCCTTCCATGACATATCCTCGGTCAGCGATATTAGGGGCTGCGGGAGCGTTTTGTTCCATGAGGAGGATAGCAACTCCACGAGCGCTGACTCTGATATGAACTTCACTGTTTCCACTAACGGTACAGGGGCAAGTGTCAACGATGGGCAATCCCGGACGAGCAAGCCACAATCAGTGGTTGAAGGATTTTGGCTAGTTTGGGAGATTGAAGGTATCTTAGGCTACAAATTCAGGTTCTCTCGTTAAGTCTGGGGAAGGGAATTTGGCGTTGACATATATC
>CAYVSN010000103.1:0-5076 GCA_964453875.1 uncultured Dehalococcoidales bacterium | reverse complement strand
GTAAGCAAATAAAAGTCCTGATGGGAAAAATCGGCTTGGATGGCCATGATCGAGGGCTGGCAGTAGTTACCTTATGGTTACGGGACACAGGGATGGAGGTGATTAACCTTGGTAGATACCAAACAGTAGATGGCATGATACACAGCGCTATCCAGGAGGATGTGGATGTGATAGGGACGAGCTTCCTAGGTGGGGAACATCTATTCTTCGCTCGCAAAATGCTGGACAAGATGAGGCGGAATAACGTCAAGGCTCGGTTTGTGGTTGGCGGCATTATTCCTGAGGAAGATATTCCACAATTGAAGGAAATGGGTGTGGACGGTGTGTTCCCCACATACACCCCAATGAACGAAATCGTCGATTCCATAAGAAAACTAGTTGGTGCGGGATAACTCGGTGCAATTGTCCCGACTTAAATCTTGTTAGCTATTTGGCTGTGTGCTAGACTTTGGCAGAGCTAAATGGCTAGACGTGTCTTTTCTGGCTTTCGCCCTACAGGCAGACAGCACATCGGCAATTACCTGGGAACAATTCAGAATTGTATTTCCCTTCAAGAGGAATATGACTGCATCTATTGCGTGGTGGATATTCATGCCCTGACCACGCTTGAGAGGACAGATAACCTTAAGGACGATATCTATGAGATGGTGCTTGACTGGTTGGCAGCCGGCATTGACCCGCAAAAAAGCATTCTCTTTGTTCAATCTCACGTTCCCCAAGTAGAGGAGCTTCATACTTTGTTCAGTATGGTGACTCCTTTAAGTTGGTTATTGCGTGTGCCTACTTTTAAGGAGAAAGTGAAGATGCAGCCGCATAATGTTAATTATGGGCTGGTGGGTTATCCTGTTCTTATGACCGCAGACATTGCCCTTTATAAAGGTCAGGTTGTTCCTGTGGGTGAGGACCAACTTCCTCATCTTGAGCTGGCTCGGGAAATAGTACGTCGATTCAATTCCCTCTATGGATTTGTATTCCCTGAGCCCCAAGCAAAGCTCACCTCTTTCCCTTTGGTTCTGGGCCTGGACGGGGTGCAAAAGATGAGCAAAAGCTACAACAATTACATTGAAATAGCAGCCTCGCCCGAAGACATCATGGAGCGAGTGATGATTGCGTTTACCGATCCAGCTCGGAGGTACCGCTCCGACCCAGGGCACCCTGAGGTATGCAACGTTTTTTCCCTGCATAGATTCTTCACTCCTGCTGGAGTAGACATGATCGCTTCGGCATGTCCTCATGCTGGCATTGGCTGTGTGGAGTGCAAGAAAATGCTGGCCCAAAACATTGCATCTGCCCTTGAACCTTTCCGGGAAAAGCGGGCTGCTTTGGCCTCTAAGCCTGATTATGTCACTGAGGTTCTTACTGAAGGAGCTAACCGGGCTGAAGCTATAGCCAAGGAGACTATTGAAGAAGTTAAAGAGAAAATGAGGCTCCCGCAACGTGTCTGAGATTAAGTCTTCCTATATCTGTGGACAAACCTGCCCATCCTGTGTGTGGCTTCCTCGACGTTAGCTAGAGAGGTGGCGTAAGAGCATCGAATGAAACCCTCACCGCACTCCCCAAAAGCAGAACCGGGTACGACGACGACTTTTTCCTCTATCAATAGCTTTTCGGCAAATTCTTCCGAGGTCATGCCCGTAACCTCTATAGAGGGAAAGGCATAGAATGCACCTTTAGGCTCGAAGCAAGTTAGGCCAATCTCATTCAATCTCTTTAATATAACGCGACGACGCCTGTCATATTCTCTAACCATTCCTTCGATTTCACTCTCCCCATTTCTTAGTGCCTCGATAGCTGCCATTTGGCTGGGCATTGGAGCGCAAAGCATGGAGTATTGGTGGATTTTGGTCATAGCTTCAATAATCTGGTGGTTAGCTGCTGCATAGCCAATGCGCCAGCCAGTCATGGCATAAGCTTTAGAACAACCGCCGAGAAGAATGGTTTGCTCTTTCATGTCGGGAAGGCTGGCAAAACAGGTATGCTCCGTACCATAGACCAGCCGGGCATAAATCTCATCGGATATTACCAGCAAGCCAGATTGTCGGGCTAGCTCGGCAATCTTACTTAGCTCTTCCTTTGGCATCACTGCGCCAGTGGGATTCGCGGGATAGCCAATCAGAATAGCTTTCGTTCGTTTCGTAATCTTGGACTCAATATCGGTAGCTCCAATACCGAAGTTATTCTGTTGATGAGTGGGAACAAGGATTGGCGCGCCGCCAGCCAGAATAGTCCCAGCAGGGTAGGAGACGTAACAGGGGTCGGGCATGATCACCTCATCCTCGGGGTCAAGGATGGTTCTTAAAGCAAGATCTAACCCCTCACTGACGCCTACGGTGATGAGAATCTCACGACCAGGATCGTAACTCAATCCGTAATGAGACTTCAGGTTTTCCGCCACCTCGTGACGTAGTTCAAGCAGGCCATAGTTTGAAGTGTACATGGTGTAGCCTTTTTCCAGAGAATGAATCGCTGCCTCTCTGACGTGCCAGGGGGTGACGAAATCGGGTTCGCCAACGCCCAGGGAAATAGCGCCTTCCATAGAGGAGATTAAATCAAAGAATCTCCTGATGCCTGATGGCGAGACCTTGCTCAGCTTTTGCGAAATAACGCTGGAAAAGTCTTTGGTGGCAATGGAGTAAGCTTCTGTCATGGGAATTACCTTGTTGCAGTATTCACGGTGTTATGGGCAGCCGCTTGACCTCCTCTTTGATTTCAAGCAACTCACCCTGCTCCTTGTATTGCTTAAGCAGGAAATGGGTGACAGTGCTTTGCACCGCATTGTTTAGAGGAGCAAGTTTCCCCGACACAAATGAAGCAATCTCTTGCATGTTCTTACCTTTCACCAGTATGGCCAAGTCATAGGTGCCGGAGACAAGGTAAGCTGAATGTACCTCTGGGAAGCCGCAGATACGCTCGGCTATGCTATCGAACCCGACATCTCGTTGGGGTGTTACCTTCACCTCAATCAAAGCCAGTACAAGTTGTTCACCTAGCTTCGCCCAATTAATTATGGTCTTATATTTCAAAATGGCTCGCTGCTCCTCAGCCTCCTTGATCATCTTCTCGACCTCGGCAACGGTGATGCCAAGCATCGTGGAGATTTGTTCTGGGGTTGCCCGAGCATTGTTCTCCAGGATTTCCAAGACTTCCTTCATATGTCCTCCTTAGCTTGCCAGGCCAGTGATTACTGGCTTCCTTCTATGCCAGTCGGTAGCCTGCTCGTAGGCAAAGGCAATGCGCAGCAGCGTTTCCTCACCAAAAGGCTTGCCTATGATTTGCATGCCTATAGGTAGATTATCACAAAAGCCAGCCGGGACGGAAATAGCCGGGACGCCGGCAATATTTATGGGCAAGGTGCATACATCCGTCAAATACATTTGTAGCGGATCGTCTACCTTCTCGCCGATTTTGAATGCCACTGTCGGCGAATTCGGAGTGACCAGGGCATCGCATCTCTCAAACACTTTGTCGAATTCTTGCTTCATCAAAGTGCGTACCTTCTGTGCCTTGACGTAGTAAGCATCATAGTAACCTGCTGATAGGGCATAAGTCCCCAGCATTATACGCCTTTTGACCTCAGGGCCAAAACCAAATTGTCGTGTTTTCTCTATTGCCTGTATTACATTGTTGGCATTTGGGTAGGAAAAGCCGTACTTTACTCCATCGTAGCGGGCTAGGTTTGCTGAAGCTTCAGACGGAGCAATTATGTAATAGGCGGCTAAAGCATATTTGGTATGAGGTAGAGAGACTTCCCAGTCTATTTCTGCGCCCAATTCCTCCAGTCTGCTTATGGCCACCTCTAAAGCAGCTCTCACCTCGCGTTGCATCCCCTCCACGAAGTACTCTTTGGGAATGCCAATTCGCATCCCTTTAATATCTGGAATTAGCTGGAGAGTATAATCTGGCACAGGGCAAGGAACGGAGGTCGAATCTCTGGAATCAAATCCGGCGATAGCATTCATCACCAAGGCGGAATCAGTTACGTCCTTAGTTAGAGGTCCAATTTGGTCAAGGGAGCTGGCAAAAGCGACTAGACCGAAGCGGCTGACACGCCCATAGGTGGGCTTAAGGCCAACTACGTTGCAAAAGCTTGCGGGCAGGCGAATGCTGCCGCCGGTATCGGAGCCAAGAGCATAAATCGCTTCATCGGCAGCCACGCCTGCTGCTGAACCACCACTGCTACCCCCAGGGACGCAGCTCAAGTCCCAAGGATTATACGTTGGGAAAAAAGCTGAATGCTCGTTAGAGGAACCCATGGCAAATTCATCCATGTTCGCTTTGCCTACTATTACTGCCTTCTGCACCTTTAGTTTTTCTATCACTCTCGCGTCGTAAGGTGGGATGAAATTTTCTAGCATTTTTGAGGCGCATGTAGTCCGTGTTCCCTTGGTGCACATAACATCTTTGATTAAGGCTGGTATGCCAGTTAGCGGCGTAATATTGCCATCACTTATGGAATCATCCGCCTGTTCTGCCTGCCTCAAAGCGGTTTCTTGAGCAGTGGTAAGGCAAGCATGGATCCTGGTTTCTACGTCAGCAATGCGCTCTAGTGCAGCTTTGGTAAGCTCGACGGAAGAAATTTCTCGGTGCTTAAGGAGTTCATGCGCCTGATGAATAGTCAGTTGACACAAGCTGTTTGACGGCAATTGATTGCTCCGACCTATAGCCTTTCCTTGAGGCTGCTACGCATAATAATTCTGCGCCAGTTGCCATGGGCTGCTGCGTGCATTCTCTTAAATCTAGGAATATAGTTTATGCCCACAAGTACCGGCAGCCCTACGGAGAAGGCTGTCAAAGGCATAGAATGGTATATTAGCCAGGCAACGAAGGGGAAGACAACCAGGGCTACGCTATAGCAAAACATGGGATTTCGGGTGATGATCAAAGCTGTCGCAGCAACAGCAATGAAAAATGGGATCGCTTTTGGCATAAGAAAAAGGAGGATACCTACGGTAGTAGCTCCTCCCGTCCCCCCACGGAACCTAAGGAAAACAGGGAACACATGGCCCACTACAGCCGCTGCCCCGGTAAGGAGCTGGAATACCAGAGGTACGCCTAGCCAGCGAGCTATAAGAATCG
>CAYVSN010000102.1:0-5090 GCA_964453875.1 uncultured Dehalococcoidales bacterium | reverse complement strand
TGAAAAAGCCAAGCTCCTGAGCCAGAATAAGCCCAAAGGAGCTAGCCAATGACATATGCTGGCTTAAATTCAGGCAAGACGCTTTCGGTGGCGCCACCAATCAACACTCAAGGCGGAGTCCGCAAGACAGCGGAAGCGCCCAAATTGCAAGAAACGGTCGAGCTCTTTCAAACACCGACGGAGTCGGCGCAGCTAGCCATAGAGGCTACTCGGAGCTAGCACCAGCTTCTGTGATGTGCTGGAGGATAATTGGGTGGACGCCAAGCTCATTCATCGAGATAAGGCCACAGCCAGTGCTCCTCCCAAGCGAAGGAACCACAAGTAGGAGCTTAGCTTCTGGCTCTATCCTACGTTCCGCCAGAGGCCATTCGCATGCAGAGAGGAGTCGTTCGCTGCCTCCTCAGCATAGTGGAATCCGAACAGGGACAACGTGGGAAGTTCGCCAAATCAGCTACTATGACCTGACTCTTGGGAGGCCTTTGACAAATGCTAAGCTAGCGCCTACCGTCGGCCCGCCCGCGTCGCTCGCTCAAAATAGCCAGAAGATCATCGGCCAGCCTGACGGCAATACTGTGCCTTGGTGGTAAGCACAATGGATGTCAGAGAGCATAGCTGCCACGGGAATTGATGTGCCGCCGTGTTTAGAGATATAAACAATAAGGATCTCACTCAGGGAACTGCAGCCTGTTGCCGTTCCTGAGCCAATAAGGCTGCACCTAAGGCTGCAATGATCTGGGGTTGAGGAGGCACCAGCAAGTGAATCTCCAGCTTGTCTTCTATTTTATTGATAAGCCCAACATCCAAGCCACCACCCCCAATAAGGGCACATTCCTCCTCAAAACCGACTCTGCTAATGAGAGCAGAGATCTTGTCAGCTAGTGAGCCATGAACCCCAGCTAGAATGTCTTCCTTGGAAACGCCTTCACACACTCTGGTAATGGCTTCTGATTCTCCAAAAACAGCGCAGCCTGTGGTGAACGTGACGGGGTTTTCTGACTCAAGGGATAGTGGCCCAATATCGGCGAGGTCCATGCGGAGGACGTTAGCAATGACCTGAAGAAAGCGCCCACTCCCGGCGGCACACTTCTCACTGACTACAAAGTTTACCACTCGCCCTCGTTCGTCTATTCGAGTCACTTGAGTCGATTGCCCTCCTACATCGATAACCGTCCTTGCCGAGGGGAAAACGTAGTTGATTCCTCTAGCCGAACAAACCATGTCAGCAGATTTCTCCTCAGCGAAATACACATTTCTTGCGCCACAGCCGGAAGCTACGGTACGAGCAATGTCTTCCGAGGGCAAGTTTGCTTTTGCCAGAAGTTCTCCCCTCACTTTCTCCGCTGCTGCCCCATGATTAGTCCCTGAAGGAATCACGTGGTAAGCTAACAGCTCACCGTCCTTAGTTATGACCCCTTTGCTCGTTACCGAACCGATATCAATGCCCATAAACCAAGACATATCCAAGTCCCCCTCTACTTAAAGAAGGTAACCTCTTCCAGGTAGCGCTCCTTTCTCTCAATGAGCTCACCCGCTGCCATTGCCTTTAATACTAATTCCTTTCCCAGTATTGCGGCACCTGTCGCTCCAGTGAGAAGCGGCTCGGCTGGGACAAGAACTTCATGTCGTAGGTTCTCCTTCATAGCTTTGACAACTCCTATGTTCTTTGCCACACCTCCGGTGAGCACCACATCGGGTTCTACCCTCAAGCGTTGCACCATTCTAGCCACTCTGCCGGCCAGGGCAGCATGAACCCCAGCTACGATATCTTCCAAAGGCAACCCCTCGGAGATGCGGGCTATCACCTCCTGTTGGGCAAAGATGGTGCATGTGCTACTAATTGGGATCTTCTTAGTGGATTCCAAGGAAATTCCTCCCAGATCTTCCAGTTCCAGACCTAGAGTCTCGGCGAGGACTTCCAAGAATCTCCCCGTCCCTGCGGCGCATTTATCATTCATGACAAAGTCGAGCAACTTGCCATCCTTGATCTTGAGCCCTTTGGCATCTTGTCCCCCAATGTCAATAGCTGTTCTAACGTTGGGAAACAAACTGGCTACTCCTCTGGCATGACAGGTTAGCTCTGTTATCTGATGATCGGCAAAAGGAACATTTACCCTGCCATAGCCGGTGGCTACCACATAGTCTATTTCGGCGAAAGACAGATTAGCTTGCTCCAGAGCTTCTATCAGCACCTTGTTAGCCAGTCGACGGTGCTCGGGGCCTGTAGGACCTATGATACGGGAGCAAATGTTATCCGCTCCATCCATGATCACAATCTTGGTCATGGTGGAGCCTATATCAACTCCGGCAAAATACATGAATTACGCTTTCTGGCCGATCACCTCAAGGAAGCCTTGGGCTCTTGTCCTTAAGGGTGCCAAAGCTCCCTCACTATAGTCATGCTCCAGATAAATATTTGGAATGCCAAGACTATCGAAATAATCCTTGATTGCCGGCTGCTCAAAACCATGGGGGTCGCAATACCTCACCAGTTGCATAATCACTCCATTGACATTCCATTCTTTGATGTATTCGCCGATGTAGCCAAATCTACTTTCCAAATCCGCTGTCCAATCTTTCCTGGTCTCGCCGCGAACCGCTTCTCTAAACGTACGGGGAGGGACAAGCTTGACTAAGTAGTTATCTGCCAACCCATCGACCAGGTCTTCGGTGAGCTCTACATCTGTCCGGTAGGCCCTGCTGCCTCCACAATGATCATCCATTACAATATTGGCTTCATCGCCCTCAATTGTCTCTACGTGGGCTATGTCGTCCATTGTGTTGCCCCATACGAGAAGCCTTGCCGGTTTCTTTTGAGGACCGTCTTTCCTTTGCGTAACCTCGGTTATGACTTGCCTTAACAGGTCATTTCCCTCTTCTACTGGGATGCTCGTCAAAGCTTTTACTACCTGAAGGGTTTCCGTACCCGATATAAGAGGCGGATCAGGCTTTCTCAAATCATACAGCTCCCTCACCAGAGCCCGCTGCAGATTGTGAGCTTCGATTGCTTCCCTGAGTCCCGTTTGAGTAATTATTTTTCCCGTGAAGGCCTCCAGGGTCTTCTTCAAAGCGATTAATTGCCCCTTGAAATACTCCAAAGACCCTTCATGTAGCGTGCCAGGCACGTCTAAAAAGTGAGTATAAGGGTATTTTATTAAGGACATCCAAACCCGCATACATTTTTCTTGAGGGTCGCAGGAATGAGCCGCAACCATCCCGTCCAAGAAGTCATATTTACCCTTCAACCCCAAGTCAAAGGCGCTACGCATAATAGGGCAAAAGGCCGTTTGTAGCCCTCTGTCTGCCTCGGTTACCGGCTCCCTTATATCCCCGTATATCCTGTAGGGGACTAGGTCAAGAGCAGTCATCATCTCGATGGGAACATAGATGCAGGGATAGCCTATTATCTTCTTACCTTCAGCCTTAAGCTCCTTGACTCTACGAGAGCGGTCTTGATAGATTTCCTTTGCTTTAGCAAGCCCTTTACTTGCCTGTGTCATTGTTCAACCTCCTTATAATCGAGTTTGCTAGCCCGTCACCAGTCAAGTCCTTCCTTTTTCCTCTCCTCCCGATAGTGCTCCATAGTCTCCTCAAATACCTCTGCTCTCCTCAAAGCATCCTCAGGATCAAATAGCCTTAGATCTACGATGTCTCCCTCTACTATTATCGAAGGAACACTAGTCTTCCGCATCAGGAGTTCTCGAACATAATGCAAATGCGTGGAAGCGCTGCGGCAGGTGATAAGGGGGTGCAGAAGGGCTCCATCACATTTGTAATCCCTGGCAAATACCAAATAAGGATAAGCCATATAGCCCAGATACTCCCCGTCTTTTAAAGCGCGTTCATAATAGCCAGTTGACCATTGAAAGGTAAATCTAGCAATGCGTTCCAAGGGGTCGGCGATTCCACTCAAATCTATAGGTACAGGTGGATGATAGTTCCAGCTTTCAACTACAATATTCCAACCCCTCTCCGCCAGCCTATCGAAAAACCCCAGGCTATGCCACGGTGGAAGCTCAGCAAATACTATGCGATATTTCTCCTCGGCGATCGCTCCTATACCGTTATCCACCCTGGATTTCACCTCATCGTACATGGCTTGATAGCATTCGAGTGTGTCGCTGAGATCACCCGCCAGGAATAGAGACGCGGGCATAGCGCTCCAGAAGTCCCTGCCATGCATAGGGCAGGGTTTTGCCTTCCGCAACTCATTGACCTCATGCCATACCCGGGAAAGCTGTTCCACCAACTTCATCGTCTCATCTAATTTGTCCCAATCCATTTTCCTGCCTAGCAGGCGTTCTAGGAAGGCTACAAATTCCCTTAAGTGCTCAACCATGAAGCTAATACACTGCTCCTTAACACCATCCATGAACAGTTCCTGTACCCCAGGAATAGGTAGCTCTAAGGTCCACACAGGAATATCCATGTAATGGCCTAGTGCCTGGAACCATTTGTACCTGGCGTCGCAAACGCTATCTGAAGATAGCAGCAAGACAGGTTTGGGCATCCCCCCCATGGGTGCCTCGGGTGGTATCTCCGCCCCCAATTCCTTTATCATTCTTGACGTATAGCCGAAAGTATTCCGGCTATAGCCACATAGATGGGTAGGGAAGCCATCGGCATCGGCGCGATTCAAATAGGACTCGGCGGTTCCTGCGGAGGCGCAAACCGTGCTGTAGTTCTCTGGATAGACAGTTTCCAAATCCATGGCCTTGAGGATAACATCGCCTTCCCACCAGTTGACCATAGCCCAAACTGTGGGTTTCCCCGCTTTCATGGCCTCAACGCTTTTGGCGTAAGTCTCATCAACTTTGGCCCGGAGTGGATACATTGATTTCAGCCTGCTTATCGCCTTCTTCTTTTCTGCAGCCATAATCTATTACCTCCTTCTATTGATTATTAGCGATGTACATTGTCCGTACTACCCTCGGTGCTATACTGGCAATTAGCGTAGTATTCTAACATCAGTATGATATCTTAGCCAAGTACTCTGTTGCTATCTTCTACCAATCAAGCCCTTCTTTCTTCCTTACCTCCCTGTAGTGTTCCATGGCTTCCTCGAACGGCTCTGCTCTCCTCAAGGCATCGGC
>CAYVSN010000101.1:0-5142 GCA_964453875.1 uncultured Dehalococcoidales bacterium | reverse complement strand
AACATCGCTGGGGTAGGTAGGTAACATGAAGAGGTGAATATTCTCCAGCCCATCTACAAGCTGAGCTATTCGCCTGAGGTCATCGAGGGTTGCTCGCCTCCTCAGACCTGTTTCTGTATCAATGATGTTGAGGGCGGTGCCGCCGGTTCCGGCATAGACCTTAGCACCACCTAGCACAATGTCGTGCTCTTCATCTTGTCCGCATAATCTAACCTCGGATGGGGCTTTGCTCAGCAGGTCCATAACTATCTGCGGAGGCAGCCTCACCACATGCGTCTCACTATCAACCCGAGCCCCCGCTCGGCTAAAGATATTGAATGCGGTCTCCGAATTTACCTCGAAGCCTACTTCTTCGAAGACCCTTAATGAAGCTTGGTGAATTTTGTCTATGGATTCTTGAGAGAGGGGTTTATAACTACCCCCGTCCAAGCCCTTTTGACTCATAACCTTCTGCTGGGGCAATCTGTTTTCTTGCAGAAAGGGCAGGGAGAGAGGGTTATAGAGGTATCGAAGCCTATGCCTATAATCCCGGAGATAGATTTTCTGGGCATCATGAGGCAATCCTCCGTCAATTCAACCCCGTGTAAATCTCCATCGAGAGCACTGAATAGCACCTTCTGCTCTTTGATGTCCCAGTCGCAATAGCCTGGGCTATAGCGCAGGCTTACGTCGGCGCCGCTTGCCGCAGCCGTCTCCTTGATACTTCCTTCAAGCCAACAAGCCACCCTCTCAACTGCTTCACTGCCTACAGCATCCAATACTGCCCCTTTCAGTATTTCGCCGCCATCCATTAGCTGTAACACCCTTTCCTCTAATCTTGGCCCGATGGTGGTCAAGAATATGGCTGCTTTGGAGCACTTGGAGAATATCCGCCGAGCGATTATATTGCTGCTAAATGCCAAGTTGCTTCCCCTCAAGGATATCAGAGAAGCCTCAACATTCTCTACTTCTTTCATTACACAGGAATAGGAAGGTTCGATAAGCCTATAAGCTTCCGATATTTGGCTATCTATTAGCGAGGATATCTGTGCTGAAGGGTTCCTATCCTCCCCATAACCCAAATATCGACATACCTCGCTTTTATCGATACTTATCTTATTTGCTGCTAGACTGCTAACCATAAACCTAAGCCCCCTATCTTCTCACATTTTCCAGCCTGTTTCAAGTCCCTGTGCTCACCCCAGACCAGTGGCAAGGACCACTTTGCAGTTGACTTGGGGAGCGAGGATAGACATAATAGAGACTGGTATCAAAATTTTGCTGGATTTGTCAGATGATCTCTGTAGAAGAGGCTTTAGAGAAAATTCTGAGCTATGTTGACGTTCTGGGGCACGAGAAGAAGCCCATCCTGAATTGTCTGGGCCAGGTTCTAGCTGAGGACGTCTATTCCACCATCGATATCCCCCCGCTAGATAATTCTGCTATGGATGGTTATGCTGTGCGAGCTCAAGACACTCGTGGTGCTAGTGAATCATTTCCTAAGGAGCTAGCAATTGTCGGGGAGATTGCGGCCGGTTCCACACCTAGAGTAGAGGTTAAACCTGGCACGGCCATTCGTATTATGACGGGGGCGCCGCTACCTAAAGGGGCTGACGCTGTGGTTCAGTTTGAGGATACTGACGAGGTTGACCGTAAGATATCCCAGAGTAGTTTGTCGCAAGTCGCCGTATTTTGCCAAGTGGAGAAGGGAGCAAATGTTCGGTATAGAGGGGAGGACATCGCCAAGGGGTCACTAGTTTTGGAAAAGGGGAGAGTGCTTCGCCCTCCGGAGATAGGTCTGCTGGCCTCCCTGGGGCATCCTACTGCGCTAGTTATTCGCCGCCCCGTCGTTTCGGTTCTGGCTACAGGAGATGAACTGGTAGACATTGATCAATCATTAGCTACTGGCAAGATTCATGATAGTAATACCTATACCATTGCTGCTCAGATATTGCGCTACGGTGGTATTCCCAAAATCCTTGGTATAGGGCGCGATTCGATCCGCGTACTTGCCCAGAAGATCAACGAAGGGTTGGACGCTGATATGCTCATCACCTCCGGGGGTGTATCTCAGGGCGATTACGATGTAGTAAAGGATGTTCTGAGAAAGCATGGGGAGATTGCTTTGTGGACAATATGCATGAAGCCGGGAAAACCATCGGCCTTTGGGGTAATCAAAAATCGGGGGAAGAAGGTGCCTCATCTGGGTCTGCCGGGCAATCCAGTTAGTTCTATGGTTACCTTTGAGCAATTTGCCCGACCCGCTATTCTCAAGATGACGGGAAAGAAAAACCTTGCCAAGCCGTCTATTCAAGCAATCATTGGGGATAATGTCAAAAATACTGATGGACGTCGTATGTTTGCGAGGGTGATGGTTACTAAGCGGGGTGGTCAATACCGTGCGCGTCTTACAGGACCCCAGGGGTCAGGGATCTTGACATCAATGGGAAAAGCCAACGGCTTAGCTATTATCCCTGAAAATACAAAAGGAGTCATGACAGGGGACATTGTCAAGGTGCAGATGTTGGATTGGAGTGAAGACGAATTGTTGCAGGAGTAGAAAGATGACGCCAGTTGTTTCTATCGTGGGTAAATCTGGGGTTGGCAAAACAGTGCTCATTGAGAGGTTAATCACGGAATTCAAGAGGCGGGGATATCGAATTGCCGCTGTGAAGCATAGCCCATGTGGCATAGATGTAGACAAGCCAGGGAAAGATAGCTGGATGTTTGCCCAGGCAGGCAGCGATGCCGTGGTTGTCAGTTCGCCTGATAAGCTTGTCCTTATCAAAAGTGTGGATCACGACCCCACAATGGAAGAGATTTTGCACATTGTTGGTGGTGAATTCGATCTCGTCCTTGTTGAGGGATTCAGAAAGGGCAGAGCCCCCAAAATTGAAGTGTGTAGAAAAGAGCTTGGGGAGGACTTGTTGTGTTCCACCAAGGAACTCTCCGCCATTGCTACCGATGGGTCATTGGATACCGATGTGCCTCAATTTCGGTTAACCGATACCCAGGCGATAGCTGACTTCATAGAACAGAATCTCATCTCAGAAACTGGGGGTGATACCTTCCTCTTTGTTAATGGTAAGCAAGTCTTCATGAAGCCTTTCGTTAAAGACACTATTGCCAAGGTCTCCGTAGCTATGGTTTCAACCTTAAAAGGGGTTGGAAGGATAAAAAACCTTGATATTTCCATAAGAAATAATCTTGGGTCAACTGGTGCGCTAACCAATAGTGGGGCGTCTGACAATGAGGAATGAGAAGAAATGTTTACCGTGGGAATATTAACTGTTAGTGATAAAGGGTGGAGTGGCGAGCGTCGGGATAGGAGTGGCGAAGCTATTCGAGAAACTCTCTCCACCCTAGATCTTCGCATTGTGAGTTATGGTATCGTTCCCGATGAGAAGAGGCTCATTGCCGAGAGGTTGGTTGAATGGGCAGACAAAGACAGGATAGACGTGATCATCACCACGGGCGGCACTGGCCTCAGTCCTAGGGATGTCACCCCGGAAGCAACCCTTTCTGTAGTAGACAGGCTCGTCCCTGGCTTTGCTGAAGCGATGAGAGCTGAGAGCTTGAGAAAGACTCCTATGGCAATGTTAAGTCGAGCAGTTGCTGGCACACGCAAGGGCTGCTTGATTATCAATTTGCCCGGCAGCCCCAAGGCTGTGCGTGAATGCCTTGAGCCGATCTTGCCGGTGCTCCCCCATGCTGTGGAGACGCTCAGAGGCCAAGGACGTGAGTGTGGCTCCGAGGAATAGCAGCAAAGGGCGCGCGTCTCTTGCGATAAGCGATGGGCTTTACGCTTGCACGAGCAACGCAGTGATGGAAGGGAGGGGTGTTGAACAAGTCTTCGCCAATGGTGAACGATGGAGAGTTAGAATTAAAATCAAATGCTGTTTATATTAGTGATACGCAGGAGAGAAGGCAACTGGGTGAAACTAGCGGTATCCATGAAATCGAAGTATTGGGTTTGACTGAGCATTCTCTTCTTGATGTTGGGAGGACGGAGAAATTGCTGTTTATCTCGGGATCTAGCGAGATGCCACAAAAAGGAAGCCACGCTTCTTGCCCGCACCTTGACCTTATAACTAGGACTATTCATCGGTGCCGTGGAAGAGATTCGGCACGTCCCTTGGTAGGAGGGCTATGGGAGGTGCAAGTCAGTGCTGATGGGTAGAACAACAGTTCGAGAAAAGTGTACAATCCGCTTCATACGCAGACTAGAAGTTCATTCACATCTATGCGACTGGGCTTACATTGACCAAACCCAAAGCTAAGAGGCAGACCAAAGGCAGGCTTGGTAAAAGGGGCTTGCCTTGGTTTGCGTGGCTGGCTATCGTCCTGGGGATCGTCGTTGTCATCGCGCTTGTCCGCAGCTCCCCTGCAAGTAAGCCAGCTAGCTCAAGCGATCCTGGTCAGCTTAGGGCAGCGATAATTGACCAGCTTCATAGCCTTCGGCCAAACGAGGCTTTTATTAGCGAGGTTACCACGCAGCTTGAGGAGTGTGGCTTTGAAGTTGACCTTTACCAGGGTGATGGCATTACCGTTGATCTTTATCGCCAGTTACCGACCCATGGCTACAAGTTAATCATCTTCCGGACTCATTCTGGCTTTCTCGCTAGCGAAGGAAGGACAATCTACAAAACCTGTGTATTTACCAGCGAACCTTATAGGGAAACAAAATATGTTACTGAGCAGGTGACTGACCAACTGGCTATGGCGAGGATTGATGAAAATCATCCTTGGGTTTTCGCTATACTCAATAGATTCGTCACGCAGAGCATGGAAGCACAGTTCGATGACACGGTTATCATAATGATGGGCTGCTCCTGCCTTTATCTTGACGATCTGGCAGAAGCATTCATTGCGAAGGGCGCTTCGGCCTATCTCGCCTGGGATGCTACTGTGGATCTAGGTTATGTAGACGAGACTATTCCCTATGTCATAGAGCTGCTATTCGAAAAAGACCTCGCCATAGAACAGGCAGTGGTAAATACCATGAGAGAAAAAGGATCGGACCCGAACTATGGTGCACTGCTCAAATATTATCCCCAGAGCATTGGAAATCGCACCGTCACAGAGTTGCTGCAATGAAATTGTCTTTTCTCTACGTTGACGGCGCATCGAGTTTGTAATATCATGTGGCAAGATTAAATTTCA
>CAYVSN010000100.1:0-5329 GCA_964453875.1 uncultured Dehalococcoidales bacterium | reverse complement strand
TCTGAGGGATAAGGAGATAGGAATCGTGGATATGGAGGCAGGCGTGGAACATTTGGCAGAGGCGTGGAGACGAGCGTAGATAATGTGCTGATTGTGGTTGAGCCCTCTATGGAATCTATAACGCTTGCTGAAAGGGTAAACAACTTGGCTGGCGGGAGCGGAGTAAGCAATACCTTGGCTGTGCTCAATAAGATAACCTCACGGGGGATGGCCTCGAAACTGAGAGAGGAGCTAAGCCAGAGAGGCGTTAGAGTCATCGGAGCTATCTGCAATGATCCGGATATTTTTGAAGCTTGCTTCGAGGGCCGTCCACTATACGGAGACAAAGCAGCACGGGAGATCGGAAAAGTCTTGGATTTCCTGCTCTCAGAGATTAGAATGAACGACGAAGGGAAGCAAGCAGCCTGAAGTGACGAAGTTGGGTCTGGGAGCCAAGCTGAAGATAGTGGGGATGAATCAAGAGGAGCGCCAAGGTTTGTTGGCCTCAGAGTGGGAGAGTTGGAAAGGTTTATAGCTTGAGGGACTATGAGATGGAGGCAGGTGATGGCTAGATATGAAGTAATCATCATTGGGGGTGGTTCTGCCGGACTTACCGCTGGGCTCTATACCTCACGGGCGGGTGTCAAAAGCTTGCTGATCGAACGCGGCATATTTGGGGGCCAGATGGTAAATGCTACCCTGGTGGAGAATTATCCCGGTTTTCCTGGGGGTATTTCGGGCTCCGAGTTGGGTTCGCTTATGTATCAACAGGCAGTCAGATACGGTCTGGAGGTTGTGACTGCTGAGGTTACAGGCTTTACCCGAGGGCACCCCTATGAGGTCTCTACCACCGAGGGAAGCTTTGAAGCTGCAGCTATAATCATCGCTGCTGGCTCAGAATATCGTAAACTGGGAGTCGCTGGTGAGGAAAGGCTGTCAGGTCACGGCGTTTCCTACTGCGCCACCTGTGACGGTTTTTTCTTTCGTGACCAAGAGGTGGTGGTAGTTGGAGGGGGCGATACTGCCCTCACCGATGCTCTGGAATTGAGTCGGCATGCTAAGAAAGTCTACGTAGTACATCGACGAGACCAGCTTAGGGCGGGGCAAGTCCTCCAGCAGCAGGCTTTTGCCCAGCCCAAGTTGGAGTTTATCTGGAGCACGGTGGTAGAGGAGATAGTGGGGGAGGAAGTGTTGAAAGGGCTCAGGCTGCGTAATGTGAAGACAGGGGAACTCTCCGCTCTAGATGTAGCTGGCGTCTTTGTTGCCGTAGGACTTACGCCCAATAGCGAGTGCTTTCGCAACGTTGTGGAGGTTGACGATGTCGGGTATATAGTCGTTGATGAGACTATGTCTACATCGGCTCCTGCCATCTTCGCTGCCGGCGACATTCGCAGAAACTCAGCACGCCAGATTGCTGCTGCGGTTGGGGATGGCGCTACTGCAGCCCTGTCGGCTTTCAGGTACCTTCAGGCGATAAGCTAAAACTTCTCCTGAAAACTGCCAGTCGCTATGTTTGGGTTTGATTAACACTGGAGACTATTATCAAAGGTAGGTGATGGAAAATATATCGCTCCTGGTTGCTTTCGGTGCTGGGCTATTATCTTTCCTGTCACCCTGTGTGCTGCCTTTAGTGCCCGTATACGTCGCCATCTTGTCAGGCCCCGGTATGTCTGTGACCGGAGCTGGTAGAAGGCATGTTCCCCTATTCCTTCATTCCCTTAGCTTCGTAGCAGGCTTTACCGTAGTTTTTGTTATCATGGGAGTTGGGGTTGGATTGGCTGGATTTGCCCTCAGTTCCCACTTAACAGTAATTCGTCAAATAGCGGGCGGTTTGCTTATATTCTTCGGGTTGTTTATGCTGGCTAGCCTGAAAATCCCATGGTTGAATTACGAAAAACGCTTATCTCTGTCCCGGGGGGCTACTATCAGTTACCTGCGCTCCTTCTTGATAGGAGCCATATTCTCTTTGGCCTGGACGCCGTGTGTTGGGCCTATACTAGGGGGTATCTTGACTCTTGCCTGGAGTTCTGAAACGGCGTGGCGTGGCGCTTCTCTCCTAGCTGTTTATTCTCTGGGCTTGGGAATTCCCTTCTTGGCGATAGGAGCTGCCTTTGATTCTGTTACTCCGTTGCTAAGCCGCATCCACCGCTATTCTACTGCAATTTATGTCTTTGGTGGAGTACTACTTGTAACTGTTGGCATACTTGTCCTGACCAACAAGCTGGTCTGGTTTTGAACGTAGTTTAGAGGCAAAATTATGTCCCGAGAGGGTAGTTATGAATAGAGCGAAAAAAGTCGTGCTGGTAATAGCATTGGCCTCAGTTTTGACTGCGGGGTTCTCAATGTCTGGATGTTCGTCAAACTCTACGCCGCCTACTCCTACTCAAGGCACAAACGTAGGTAGTCTAGCGCCAGACTTTCAGTTCTACGATTCTGAGGAGAGACTTGTTTCTCTCAGTGACCTCCGGGGTAAACCGGTAGTACTCAACTTCTGGGCTACGTGGTGTGGGCCTTGTGTTTATGAAATGCCCTATCTACAGCAGGTGTACGAAGAATGGTCAGACAGGGGCTTAGTGCTACTGGCTATTAACATGGGCGGCACCTCTTCCCAGGTGGAAGAGTTCTTGCAAAGTCATGACCTCTCTCTTCCGGTGTTGCTTGATACTAAGCGGGATGTAGCGGCGCGGTACAGCATTAGGTACGTTCCCACTACCTTCTTCATTGACAAAGAAGGCACTATTCAAGCTGTGAAAGTCGGTGCTTTCCCCAATGAGCAAGCCATATACGGCGACCTTGAGAAGATCATGACATAGCCAATTTGGTTCGGGTTGTCTCGGTGTCCGGCCTCAATTATTTTCAGGAGTGGAGATAAAGGCACGGACCTGTATCGTACCCGGTACGAGAGAATGGAGTTAGAATTGCAGGTTCTCGCGCTAGTGCAAAGAATGGGGCTTGACCAATGGCAGATTGGGTGGGTTTTGGCTGTGGCTCGGGCAGACACACCGTTCCGGCTGCCAAGGTAGTCGGTGAGCAAGGGACAGCGTATGCCTTAGATAAGGATAGGCAGGCTTCGGATGAGCTGATGCACGAAGCGGAATCAACAGGGCTGCGAAACGTAACAAGAATGGACACGTCAGGAGAAGTGAGAATCGAGTTACCCGACGAGTCTGTGGATGTAGTTCTTCTCTTTGATGTCTTTCATTCCTATTGTTTTCCGCAAACAGATGACAGAAGAAATTTACTAAACGAGATTCATAGAATTATGAAACCCTCTGCCTTTATTTCAGTTTGGCCAAAACATATGGAATCAGAGGCCAAGGGTGAAATTGAGGAGGCCAGCTTCTATGTGGAAAGGGAGTACTCTGAAACTCTCATTCATGACAACAAGGACAGCGAAAGGGGCCAAATCTTAAACTTCAGAAAAGGGTGATGGAATAGAAAGCAAAGAGATGCAAAGTAAAGAGAAAAACAATCTGGTTTTTGTGAGATTATTCCCTAACGAAGATATTCACTGGGAATTAAAAAGGGTGTGTAAGAAGCACGAAGTTGAAACGGCTGTAATCTTGTCTGGCCTAGGCCAGTTAAAACAGTTCCAGCTAGGCTATTACAAAGAGAAGGGGAATTACAGACCACAAGAATTGCAAAAACCCCACGAGTTGCTTTCCCTGACCGGCAATATTTCCAACCAGGAGGGAGAGTACAATCTCCATTTGCATGCAGTCCTGGGAGATGAAGACAAGAACGTCATCGGGGGCCATTTGATTAGCGGTAAAGTCGAAGTAACAAATGAAATTGTTTTGCTTAAAACAGACCTGAAAATCAGAAGAATACTAGAGGAGAGCACTGGCTTGGAAGGAATGTTTTTAGAAGGAAAAGCGTCGCCTTTTGGCTGCCGTCAGAATCCTTGGGTAGGCTATAGAATAAGCGAGATTATGGGAGTGAAAGCTCCAGCCTTTGGCTATAGATATGTATCCTATCAGCCTGTTCCTGCTCAATGAGCAGCCGCCTGTGCTCCAGCATCATTGAGAAAAGAGGTGGAAGGACTATCTGAAAGAGTTGCTGATATCTTGGCCAGAATCGAAAAGTTGGCGAAGCGGTAGTGCGAGATGTAGTCCAGATTGAAGCTGGAAGAGATGGTTTTTCTTGCTCCTTACCTTGCTTGAACAAGGGGAACTTATGAAGCGTAACGTAAGAAACATTCGTTTCTTGTAGGAACGCTCAGTAGTAATCCAAAAGGAAAAATCTTAAATCCCACCCCGGCATATTGGCCTCAGTCAGGCGCTCGTATTCTTCTGGGCATTGCCTTTGGGCGAGCCCTTGTTGCCGTGGGCATTATCCCCTTTCACTTTGATCAAGACATCTCTCACCTTTGAGATTGCTGTGGGGTGCAAACCCTTACCTAAGATATGTTGAAGTTCAGCTAGTGCCTCTTCTACGCTCATCTGTTACCTCCTCCAATTGTTGCCTCGCCAGGTTAGTATGGCGGTCTTCGCCAATGGGGGTCTACCTCACCGAGCTCCTGTGTGACAGACTTCATCTCCTGTAGGCTCTCTTCCATGGTTCGTTCTTGAAAGCCAGATAGTCCCTGATTGCCTCCTTAAGAGTATTTGCCGCCAGAAGAGCACAGTGAAGGCTCTCCTCAGGGAGTCCTCCTAAGGCATTTAGGACATCATCCTGGGTGATTTTTCTAGCTTCGACGAGGCTCTTGCCCTTGACCATCTCGGTGACCATGCTGCCGGAGGCTATGCTGGGTCCGCAGCCGTCGGTCCAGAAAGTGGCATTCATAATCCTTCCGTTACTTACCTTAAGACATATCTCTAAGGTATCTCCACAAGGACCAGTTACACTCCCAAATCCATCGGGGGCTTGAATTTCGCCCAAATTTCTTGGGTTCAAGAAATGGTCGATCGTTTTCTCTGTATAAACCCTCCGCATATCCTCCATGACAGATTGCTCTAGCTCCTTAAAGGAGTCATCAAATCCTGATGTCATTCTTCCGACTCCTCCTTTGCTAAGGCTCACAGGTAATGCCTGCTTTGCCAATCGCCGGTATAAGTTTTTCCTTTATTCTGTCTTCGCTGTCTCCAAAGTAGAGGTGGCTGTTGCATTTGCAGTCGCTCGAGCCAAAGCCAGGGATAGATTGCAATCCCTTGGCTAGAGCTTGAGCTAGAAGGCATTCCTCTCTTTGCTTACTGGGGTACAGGATTATCTCCAAAACATCAGCCTCATTTAGAAGGTAATCGATATGCCAGTGAGGCCTTTTCGCCTTCTTCAGGTGATGAGCTAGTCTCGCTTTGACCCCATTCATAGCTGAGCCCGCGTAGGCATAAGTGCCTTTGGGGAAGTGGAT
>CAYVSN010000099.1:0-5335 GCA_964453875.1 uncultured Dehalococcoidales bacterium | reverse complement strand
GTAGCGGTGATTATCCTAGAGGAAAGGGCTCACTAGCTGTCACCGTTATTCTATCGGACCTTGTTAATTCAAGAAAAGTGGTGGAGTATTTTACTCGAACCATCAGTTATATCTCCATTACTAAGAGGAGACGGGGAGAAATTGAGCATGAACACAGAGGAATCGAGGAGGCCTTCAAAGACATACCCTCGTTACTATGACTGGCGACTGCGGGTATACGCACGATTGATGTATAACCTAGAGTAGACTTCGCGCTAGTGTTTGTCTCCTTGAAAGATTGCCCACGCTTTCCCTTCAGACTGTTTACAGGCTTTCCAAGCTTGCTCTATGGCCTCCCTACGGGCTCTCAAGGCTTGCCTTAGAGTCTCCTGATAGACCTCCATGGCCTTCTCTCTAGCTTTCATATATGCTTGCTCGGCGTTCTGTTCGGCCTTTTGACGCGCTACTAAGGCTTGCTCTATTACTTCCTCGCAGGCATTATTGGCTTGACGTTCAGCCTCCTTATAGGTCTTCTCAACTTCTCGTTCTCGCTCTTTATACGCTCTGGCTACTTCCTTTTGAGCCTCGACGTAGGTCGCATACGCGCTCTGAGCCCGGTTCAGCACCTCAGCAAGAGGATCCATGACCTGCTCTGAGGCTTCAGCCTCCGGTTTTGGCGATTCCTCTTGAATCTGCTTATTGACCCTTTTGACTTGCTGTTCCTGATTGAGCATAGAAATTACCTCCCTTTGGTCTGGGATACCCCATTTCATCTATTTCGGTGAGATACCTCACAATCATCTGTACTTCGCAGGGCGATTACATCACAGTGTGTCCAGGTCACATTAAACGTTCAGCTATCATCCTCTTCTTCAGCTTGCTTATCCTTGTTAGACACATACATTCTCGTCAGGTACCTGAGTCGAGTTTTTATTCTTCTCTCAACCTCTTCGGTCTCTCTTTTTCCCTTCACGGTGGTTGCAGTTTCGTCTGCTGCTTCCCCGAACATTTTTGCCAATGATTCACGTGCCGTCTCGGAAGCTTCGCCTATTTCCTCGGTCCCAATCTCGTCTACCTGGTCTATTCGTGTCGCTGGTTGGGTAGTCTGTCTCATCACCGGCTCACTAGTCTTACCTATTCCTCCGGCACCACTTATCAACTCCTCAAACACTCTTACCGATGTTTCAGCTGCCTCCCTAGCTGCTTTCTGTGACGCTTCAGTAGCTTCTTTGGCAGCTCTTATCGATGCCTGAGCTGCTTCCCTTGCTGCTTTGCTCACTTCCTCGGCTCTGTTTACAGCTTCTTGTGCCGCTCTTGCTGATATTTCAGCCGCCTCCTTGGCTGATTTGCTTGCTTCCTGAACCCTACTTATTGCCTCTTCTGATGCCCTCATCCATGCCGTGGTGCTTGCCGTAGTCGACTGACTTATCTCATCAGCCTTAAGAATAGCTTCTTGTGATGCCTTCATTGACCTCTCAGCTACCTCTTGAGCTATTTTCCCCGCTTCCTCAGCCTTGCTTATGGCTTCTTGTGATGCTCTCTTTGCGTCCTCAGCCGCCTTCTTGGCTGACTTACTTGTCTCTTCCGCGCTTTCCGCCGCATCAAGTGATAGTATTTTTGATTCTTCGGCGGTCTCCTTGGCTGACTTCGCGACTCCCTCAGTCTTGATTATAGCTTCCTGTGATACCCTTTTTGATTCTTCAGCGGCCTCCTTGGCTGCTGTTATCGAGTGCTCAGCTGCCACCCAAGCTGACTTTCCTGCTTCCTCAGCCTTGGTCACCGCTTGCTGGGATACTATTGTCGATGCCTCTGCCGCCTCCTCGGCCCACTTACTTGCTTCTTCAGCCCTAATTATTGCTTTCTCGAAGGCCTTTGTATATGCCTTAGCAGCATCGTTTGCCGATTTAGCTGTTTTCTCAGCACGGTGTACTGCTTGCCGCGATGTTCTTTCTGCTGCCTCAGCCATCTCTTCAGCACGCTTGCTTATTTCCTCAATTCTGCTTATCGCCTGTTGTGACACTCTTGTCGCTGCCTCAGCTGCCTCCTTGGCCGCCAGGGCTGTCTCATCAGTCCTGCATATCGCTTCGTGGGATACTCCTATGGATTCCTCAACTGCCTCCTTGGTAGATCTGATTGTTTCTCCAGCCTTGTGTACTGCTTCCTCAAATTCTCTTATCAAGGTGTCAACAGTCTCCCTGGTCGATTCGATCGTTTCCTGAGCCTTGCTTATCGCTTCCTCAAAAGCCCTCTTCGATGCTTGAGTCACTTCCTCAGTTGCTTCGCTTACTTCCTCAGCCCTGCGCACTGCCTGCTCAGAGGCTCTTGCTGCTGCTTCAGTCGCCTCTTTGGTTCGCTTGCTTACTTCCTCAGCTCGGCTTATCGCTCTTTGTGATACCCTTACCGATGTTTCAGCTGCTTGCCTAGCTAGTTGACCTAGTTTTTCAGCCCTAGCTACCGCTGTCTCGAAGATTTTGGTATCGCTCTCCATATCCTGCCGCTTTTTCCGAGAAACTTCGCCTTGTACCTCGACTTCAGAGCGTTTGTCGTTATGCCTACCCATAGCTTTGCACTCTCCATTATTCTACAACAGGATGGTTAGTTTATCAATAGCTTGTGCTCTCGTTCATATGATTTGTGACACCTCACCTCCTTCTCATTAAACCAAAAAGGGTGCCGGCCACCGCCAGAACTTGACGGCAACCGATGTCCTTCTTACACCCCATTTCAGTATCCCAATACAATATTATTCTTCTGGTCAGGTCATTTCACACGTTGGAGCTTCATTATAGACCTTTTGGGGAGTTTGTCAAGACTGGATATTCTTTGCTTCCCCAAAGAAATGTAGTATGATTTATGTTGGGCATAGCATTAACGTGATTTGTAGACGGCGTAATTTAATGAACTTGGTAAGAAATGGGTTTGCTATCTGGTTCAGGAAAAAGGTTAGGTTTGAAGTACAGATTTATTGCAATTGACTTGGATGGGACTATAATCAATAAAGAAGGTGAGATCTTCCCTAATGCCAAGAAGGTAATCCAGCGTGCCATTGAAATGGAGGTGAAAGTGACTATAGCTACCGGGCGTATGTACCGGCCAAGCAATCGGTTCGCCCAAGAGCTAGGATTGACCGCCCCCATTATTTGCTATCAGGGAGCCTTAATCCGAGAACCATATGGTGGAAATGTCCTATGGCATAAACCGCTGTCCGTGGACACAGCTCGGGAAGTGATCGATAAGATACGGCAAATAGGCGTGCAACAATACGTCTATATTGACGATGAAATATTTGTTGAGGAAATCACAGAAAAAGCCCTGTGGTATGCTCAGCGTAATGATGTTAAGTTGAATCTCGTCGGAGATTTAGTAACTTCTCTTGAAAAACAACCCACAGAGATAGCTGCACGCGGTGAACCGGAGGAGATTGATCGCCTAACTGACCACCTGAAAGTCCTTTTCGGTCGGTGTTTACTCGTTACAAAATCATATCCCACTTTCTGCGAGATTGGACATCCATCGTCTGGCAAGGGTATCGCCCTGAAACGCTTGGCTAAGCTGCTAGGTGTAGAGCGGAGTCAAACTGTGGCCATTGGCGATGGTCCGAATGATCTGAGTATGCTCAAATGGGCGGGGCTAGGGATTGTCACTGGCACCGCGCCACAGGAAGTCATTGCTGCTGCTGATTGGGTGATCGAGACTGAGACTGGAGATGGTCTTACCCGAGCAATAGAGACACTGCTCAATATGTAGACTTAGAAATTTATCTTGGTTGTTGCTTGTCTGCAACAACATATTCAAACCAAAAAGCGCACGCACCACCGCATATTCTATACCGGCGAGCAGTGCCCTTCTTTCATCCCTTTCCCTCCCCTACAGCAGCACTATTATGTTTTCCTCAAGGCTCTTTCACATGTTGGAGCCTCATTATAGACCTTTTGAGGAGTTTGTCAATAGTGTCCACCTCGAACCAGAGAGGAACCTCTTGACAATTCGGGAAGACTGGTATATTCTTGCGTTCAGCTATATGGAGGGGATAAACAATGGAAAAGACATGGAAACCTATAGTGGCAGGGATTCTAGACATCATCTCTGGTATTTCTAGCCTAATTGGTGTTCTTGCCATGATTATCGCCATCGTTGTTACTAGCAGTGCTGCCATGGATATCCCTGGCATGGTTTTCCCTGAAATAGAAGCAATCCTTGGGTTTGTACCAATTATTCTCTCGATTATAGCTGGCATACTGGCTTTTGTTGGAATATTGGCTATAGTTGGCGGTATTTTTGCTCTGCAGAGAAAGAATTGGGGTCTAGCACTCGCTGGTTCAATCGCTGCCTTTTTACCTTGGTTGCCTTTAGGGATAGCAGCCATAGTATTAACAACACTATCTAAGGATGAGTTTGAATAGCTCTCAGACTTTCGAGACAGTGGTACCAAGTGAAGTAAGGTTGCAAGAATTGTATTTAATGAGCATGACCAATCCTTCTACCCACAAAGAAGACAATGACAAGTACCACTAGGCCACCCAGCCCAATTAGGAGATATTTCAACCAGTCCGCCATAACGGGCATAAAACCAATATTGAACGACCTGACACTTGACCACCTGCTCTCGTTTCCAGCAACATCCATTGCCTTAACACGCCACCAATAGCTAGCTGCCTTTTTGGTTGACTCCAGCATTTCGTCTTCAGTTTGAGACATGGTGTATTGTGATTCAGCTAGCCCCTGTTTTTCGACTACCATGTCATCGAAGCCCTTATCTCTGGCAACCTGTAGGGTATAGGTCACACCACTGGGATCGGTAACATCCTGCCATTTGAAGTTTACCGGGCGTTCTGACTTTGTATCCGTTGCTGGTAATATTGGTTGCGGTATTGCTGGCGCTTCTGACTCTACGAAAAAGGTGGCTCCCAGTGTGCGGGTGCCATCACTGGCGGTTATAGTGTGTTCTCCAGCCTCGCTCTTAGGAATCTTGAAGGTAGCTGAAAAAGAGCCGTCAGCTTCGGTTTTAGTAATAGCAACAACAACTGGCGAGGTAGTATAGATGATGGTTATCTCGTGATTGGGCATGAACCCGGTGCCGGTGATACTCACTTCCATGCCGACATGACCAGGTGAAGCCTCGCTAGTGACGGGGCTGATATTGAGGCCAGTAGTCAAGGTGAACTCTACCTTGGTTGAGTTGCCATCGTCATCTTTGGCCTCAACATCATAAGTGCCCGATCCCACACTGGGTACATCAAAGTTGATGGCGAAGCTGCCGTTTTCATTAGTCGCGGCTATTTGCACCTCTTTCTCACCAAAAGCGATAGATACTTCTACATTTTCACCAAATCCGGTGCCGGTAACCGTTACTCTT
>CAYVSN010000098.1:0-5340 GCA_964453875.1 uncultured Dehalococcoidales bacterium | reverse complement strand
CTTATTCTACAGGACCGTCTCATTTCAGGTGGACCTAATTTCGGGGGGCAGGCCAACCTGAAGCACGCCAGCGATCTAGGCATTGGAGAGACAAGTTACAAGACAAGAAACCTTGATTAATGCTGCAGGTGCAGGAATAAAACGTGAAATGGGCTACACTGAACTGAGTGAAGTGTACCAAGAACTGAGGGCTTTGCCTGGTGAAGGAGAATCTATCTTGGAGCATGTTGCTATCAGGGGGACTGGACATGAGCATAATGGTGCCAGGAAATTTCCACTGCTCCCTGGTGGAACAGCAATTATTGAGGCAGTGGCAGAGGTCCTTCTCCAGGCATCTCACTGTCCTTTCTGCTTCAATGCTTTGAAGCGCTTTGTGGCTTCGCTATAGCCATGAGTGTCAAAGTGCCTTTAGCCGCAACCATGGGCGGCTTGCGGTGGGCAGGTCTCGGCTTGATGCCCACGTTCCTCAGCTTGTAAACAATGCACGGCACCACCCTGGGAGAGGACTGTATATTTCCTTGTGTGTCTTCTAGAGGGTTAGTCTCGCTTAAATGGTGATGAACTTCAAAGCAATGCCGCATTTTCGGCAGATTTCTCGTAGTCTCTCGACTCATAATTGCATCTTGCATTGACATGTTCTGTCAGTATTCTCCGCGATAACATCGAATCAAATGATGGCTGATGTTTGGCGGAGAGGGTGGGATTCGAACCCACGGTCGCCAAAGGCGACACGCGCTCTCCAGGCGCGCCTGATAAGCCACTCCAGCACCTCTCCGCGGAGAGGGTGGGATTCGAACCCACGAGGCATTGCTGCCCACCGCTTTTCGAGAGCGGCACCATCAACCACTCGGTCACCTCTCCTTGGTCACGTAATTATACCACGTGGGGAATTGTCAACTATGTCCTCTGGAGATGCTCTATTGGTGGTGAACTGTCACTCTGAGCCCTTCGCCTCTTGTCATTGTGAAGAAGCGAAGCGACCGAAGAATCTCGCTCAGGACAGGCTCCGCGAAGAGTCTGTAAGAGATGCTTTCCCCATGGGACTCAAAATGACAGAGAGTGAAGCAAGGTGGCCAACGGCTGTCTTCCTGGGCTTGCCTATAATGTAGTATTATTGCCTATATAGCTAAGTTCGGGAATGTAATCCGTGGTCTGGTTCAAGTTTGTTCTGTGTCTGGCCATTATTTTGTTCGCAGGAACAAAGTTGGCTCGGTATGGAGATGCAATTGCTGAGAGGACGGGGCTGGGGCGGGTGTGGATAGGACTGGTGCTCCTCGCTGCCATTACCTCTATGCCCGAACTGGTCACCGGGGTAAGCTCTGCTGCCTTAGTTGGTTCCCCCGATTTGGCTTTGGGCACCCTGTTTGGAAGTTGCTCCCTCAATCTCGCCATCGTAGCTTTGCTAGACATCCTCCACCGCCATACCCCGGTTTTGAGCACAGCAAGCTCAAGGCATATGGCCTCGGCTGGCTGGGGGATATTGCTTATTGCCATTGCCGGAGGAGCCATTCTGGCCGGGGCAAGGTTTTCCGGATTAGCTCTAGGATGGGTGGCCATCCCGAGCATTGTCATCCTCGTGCTGTATTTGGTGGGAATGTGGTGGCTGTTCCGCCGTGAACGTAGTCAGCAGCTCGCTCTGGCAGAGGGTGCCTCTTCCCGATACAGGGAGATTCCTGCAAAGAAGCTGTACCTCAGATTTGCCTTGGCCGGTATGGCGATTATTGCCGCCGGAATATGGCTATCCTTCATTGGCGATGAGATTGCTGTGACCACTGGTTGGCATGCGACATTTGTCGGGAGCTTATTTCTGGCAATTACCACTTCGATGCCTGAGTTGGTGGTTAGTGTTGCCGCCTTGCGTCTCGGTGCCATTGACATGGCTATCGCCAATATACTGGGAAGCAATATGCTTAATCTTGCTCTCATTGCCCCGGTGGATGTTTTCTACACCAAGGGATCAATTCTCGCCTCGGCATCGACGGGGAATCTCATCAGCGTTGGAGTGGTAGTACTAATGAGCCTTATTGTGATCGTCGGGCTGCGGTTTCAGCAGAAGCGCAAGATTCTTGTCGTAAGCAGTTGGTATTGCCCCGCTTTGATTGCGCTTTATGTTCTTGGGGCTTATGCGCTGTTCACTTCAGGTCTAGGTTTGTGATAAGCTATTAGGCGCAAGCATTGGCCCCTGTAGCTCAGAGGATAGAGCACTGGCCTCCGGAGCCAGGCGCAAGGGTTCGAGTCCCTTCAGGGGTATTTCATGAAAGGAGGTTTATATCTATGGGTGAGCTTCTCGAGGTACGATGGCATGGAAGGGGTGGGCTAGGAGCAGTGACGTCAGCCGAGTTGGTTGCTCGTGCTGCCATAGAAGAAGGAAAGTACGCTCAATCATTCCCTCTCTTTGGGCCTGAAAGAAGAGGGGCGCCAGTCATGGCCTTCCTCAGGATAAGCGATGAGTTTATCAGAAGGAGGACGGATGTTACTGAGCCTGAAATAGCGGTAGTCCTTGACCCGACATTGCTTCGTCTGGTCAATGTGACTGCTGGGTTCAAGGAAAACGGCAAGATTATCATCAATTCAAGGAAGTCACCCGAGCAGCTAAAGTCTGATTTTGGTTTTAGATGGCCTGTGGCCTCAGTTGATGCCACCAAGATTGCTAAGGAAACAATAGGAATGCCCATCACCAATACTGCAATGATTGGCGCCTTCTTGAAGGTTACTGAGGCTGTCAAAATGGACTCGTTGGTCGCCCAACTGAATGAGCGCTTTGGTAAGAATGCCGCAGGAAACATTGAAGCTGTGAAGAGAGCCTACGAGGAAACAGTAGTCTAAGGAGTGAGAAATGGCAACAAAAGCGAAAAAAGGGGAAACAGGAGAAAAGAGATTAAAATCAGCACTAGACCTGACCTGGAGGGATATGGAAGTTGGCAATATACTTACAGAGCCAGGAAGTGCCAGCCTACGTAGAACTGGAGATTGGAGATCCCAGAGAGCTATGTTAGACAAAGAGAAGTGCAATAAATGTGGCCTGTGTTGGCTTTATTGCCCTGATGCAGCCATTGAGCCGTGCGAGGATGGATATTATGAGATCACCCTTTACTACTGCAAAGGGTGTGGCATTTGTGCCGAGATATGTCCCAAAGACGCTGTAACAATGATAGAGGAGGAAGAAGTATGAGCAGAAGAGTAGCGCTAGAGGCTTCACATGCTGCTGCTGAAGCAGTGAGAATGGCTGATGTTGACGTGGTTGCCGCTTATCCTATAACACCCCAGACTCATGTCCCTGAGCGACTTGCCGAGATGGTAGCCAATGGCGAGCTAGATGCAGCTTACATACCCGTTGAATCGGAGCATTCAGCTATGAGTGCTTGCCTTGGATCTGCAGCTGTAGGTGCCAGGACTTTCACCACTACCGCCGGTCAAGGATTGGAACTCATGCATGAGGTCGTCTATGCCGCTTCATCCATGAGATACCCTATAGTCATGGTGATATGCAACAGAGCCCTTTCTGCGCCATTGAGTGTCTGGGGAGACCATTCCGATGTCATGGCTGTTAGGGATACCGGGTGGATTCAAGTATTCTGCCAGAATAATCAAGAGGCATTCGATATGACTCTCTGGGCCTTTCGTGTGGGCGAAGACCCCAAAGTCCTGTTCCCAGTGATGGTTCATCTCGACGGTTTTACACTATCACATGTAACCGAGCCATTGTTCTTGCCAGAGCAAGAGGAAGTGGATAGATATGTTCCCAGAAAGGTGGGATATAGATTTGTACTAGACCCCGACAAACCGATGACCCATGGAGCTTTTGGCCCTCCTGACATATACATTGAGACAAAGATAGCCCAAGAGGTAGCGTTTACAAAGTCCAAGGAGGTCATAATTCAAGGGTTTAGAGAGTTTGGAGACATATTTGGACGCTACTATTCACCCATCGAGCCGTATAGAGCTGAGAATGCAAAAACATTGCTTCTGACTATGGGGAGCCTGGGTGAAACAGCGAAACTTGTGATAGACAGGAGGAGGGACAAGGGGGACAGTGTGGGACATATAAATTTGTGTCTCTGGAGACCATTCCCGTTTGGAGAGTTTCGCCAGGCGGTAAAAGACGCAGAGGTTCTCATCGTCTTCGATAGGTGTATTTCCTCTGGAGGGCCGGGAGGTCCACTTTGCTCAGAAGTCAGGTCGGCTTTATATAACCAGGAGAAGAGACCAAAGGTTGTTAGCTTCGTCGGCGCTTTAGGTGGAAGAGATATGCCCGCGAAAGACTTTGAGTATGTTATCGACAGAGGTAGGGAGATTGCGGAAAAAGGATCGGAGGAAAAATTTGAGACAGTGGGTGTGAGGGGCAAAGTATCGGGTATAAGGGGGTAAAAATGCAAGAGAAATCAATAAAGTTTGGTAAGAACTACGTAACCACAAAGGAGTTGCTTGCCCCCGGGCATAGTTTTTGTATTGGCTGTGGCGAAGCCATAGCGTTAAGGCTCGCTTGCAAGGCTTTAGGAGAGAATGTAATGATCGCCAATGCTACCGGGTGTATAGAGATCTGCACTTCGCCACTTCCCGTCACTTCGTGGCAAGTTCCCTGGATACATACGCTGTTCGAGAATGCCGCTGCTGTAATTTCAGGTATCGAAGCAGGGACAAAGATTTTGATGAAGAAAGGCAAAATGCCTGAGAAAGATATTAAATTCGTCGCTATAGCTGGAGACGGAGGGACAAGCGATATAGGAATTCAAGCCTTGTCTGGAGCACTTGAAAGAGGCCATAACTTCATGTATCTCTGTTTTGATAATGAAGCGTACATGAATACAGGAATCCAAAGGTCAAGTAGCACGCCTTACGGAGCCTCAACCACCACTGCTCCTGCGGGGAAACTGAGCATTGGGCAGACCACTCAAAAGAAAAACATGGTTGCCATCGCCGCTGCTCACGATATACCGTATACAGCTACAGCATGTCCCAGCTACCCATTTGATTTAATGAACAAAGTCAAAAAAGGAGCGGAGGTCAAAGGCCCAGCTTATATACATATCCTGTCCGTCTGCCCCACAGGTTGGAGAACCACCTCAAATACAACCATTGAGCTGGGTCGCCTTGCCGTAGAGACAGGCATCTTTCCTCTTTATGAAGTAGAAAATGGCCAGTATAAACTAAATATCGATCGTCCCACGCTCAAGCCAGTCGGGACATATCTAGAGCCGCAAGGCCGATATCGGCACTTGACAGATAAGGAGATCCAAGAGATTCAAGAAAAGGTAAACGAGGAATATGCTAAACTCAAGGCAAAGGTAGCACTTTTCTCAGCAGCTTAGGTTGTTACAGATAACTGGTGCGGGGTGTGGC
>CAYVSN010000097.1:0-5341 GCA_964453875.1 uncultured Dehalococcoidales bacterium | reverse complement strand
AGCCGATTGTCTTTTAGGCCCAAGAGCAAAAGGTTGATAGCAAGGGAATTGAGAAATAAAAGGGTAGCTCCGGATATTGTTGATGAAATAACGAAGGACATAGATGATGAGGTCAACGCTTACACGATAGGATGCGGTAGAATGCCTTTTCTTGCCGACTTAGACTATCCACACTTCCGCCAACGGTTGTCAAGCTACCTCAGTTACCGCGGTTTTGGCCACCAGGTTATCCGCGATACAGCAAATCGCCTGTGGCGGGAGAAGAGAACGAAATGACTAGAGTCCTGCTGCTATAGCTAGAAACACTCCCGCTGCCGTAGCTGTCCCAATAACCCCGGCTGCATTTGGCCCCATGGCATGCATGAGGAGGAAGTTCCTGGGGTTAGCTTTTATTCCCATAGTCTGCACCACCCGGGATGCCATAGGTACTGCGGAAACGCCGGCAGCCCCAATCATAGGGTTTATCTTCGGCTGCTTGAGCAGTGGGAAAACCAAATTCATTAGTTTGGCGAAGATAAGGCCGCCAAAGGTAGCAAAGGCGAAGGCGAGTATGCCTATGCCGAAGACCATCAGTGGCTCGGGGCGGACAAATGCTGGAGCTGCTACATAGGCACCCACACAAAGACCGAGGAAGACGGTTGCTATGTCTACGAAAGCGCCAGACATGGTATCAGCCAGCCTGCCGGTAACGCCGGATACGCGGAGGAGATTACCGGCCATAAAAGCGCCGATGAGTGGCAATGCGGCAGGGACAAGAAGCCCAACGACAGCCATGACAACTACGGGGAAGAGCACCTCCTCTAATTTGGACACTTCCCTCACCCTTGGTGCCATATATAGTTTTCTTTCCTCTTTGGTAGTTAGCGCCCTTATTATGGGGGGTTGGATGAGCGGTACCATAGCCATGTAGGTATAGGCAGCTATAGCTGTAGCACCCAGGAGCCAGGGCGCTAGCATTGTGGTCAGATACACCGTGGTGGGACCGTCAGCACCTCCTATGATCCCTATACTACAGGCTTCCGGAATAGTGAATCCTAATCCGAGAGCCATGAAGAAGGCAGCATAGACCCCAAATTGGGCTGCAGCTCCCAAGAGGAAGTACATGGGACGGGCGATGAGGGGAGTAAAATCGGTCATGGCTCCTATGCCTATAAACATGAATAGGGGAATCAGCTCCCAACCAAAGCCATATTGGAAAATCCGGGACAGAAAGCCAATCGGCTCTCCTCCCGCCTCGATCAAGTCAGGCCAAACGGGCGGCAAGTAATCCCATCGCATTGTTCCGTCGGGCAGGGTCTGGTAACCCGGTGGCCATTCCGTCATTCCCGGGGGCAAGGTTGAGCCGGGAGGCATTGCGAATCCCATGACATGGTAACCTAAGGGTATATTAACCAGTATGATGCCAAAGCCTATAGGCACCAAGAGCAGCGGCTCCCATTTCTTGGCTATGCCCAGGTAAATCAGGACACCGCCAGCAACCCACATTAATACCCGTTGCCAGGTGAGAAAAGCGAACCCTGACTCTATGCCCATGATGTTCGCTAATGGAACCGGCGTTAGAGCGAACTCTTCAATGCCAAACATTTTCGTTTACCCCTTCGGTTTGGTTTCTTCTGGCTTGACTTCCCCCGGCTTGGCCTCTTCCCCTCTCTTCTTCATCCTTTGGAAAGCGAAGCCTATTAGCCAAGTTACTACAGCGAGGATGACTAATACTAGAAAGACAGTAGCGAAACTCTTTCCCGCTACTGAAGCGGCCAGACCCCAATCTATTGTCATCGGTATCATCGCCTTTTACCTCACTAACCTAGGACAAACTGACCGATTTTACCCCCTTTTTGGCACCCTATTCAATAGCTGAGTGCAAGAAATCTCGTTTTTCTGCAAGTATCTGTTGGTGGGTCATTGAAGGCTACATTTGGAGACGATGGCGCATCATCAATTCTTCTTGTTGGCATTTACGCAAGCTGATGCTGTAGGTGGGAGCAGAAGTCGTAGCTTGGGGAGAAGGCTGGGGTCTTTCGCAGGGATGTTGCTGGCAATCACTGATTGTGCTTGGCTAAGGGAACACCGTGACCTGCCGGGTTTCCTTTTTCCCCTCCGGGATCGCTAACCATTTTGGGAAACAACTTGTTTTAGCCTTCTTTCGAAGTCGTGTCTCTCTAGAAGCACCCTTCTTTGACACTTGAGGCATTTAATTCCAATATCGGCGCCAACTCTTATTATCTCCCACTCATAGCTGCCACAGGGATGTGCTTTCCGCAGCCTGACTCTATCGCCAATCTTTATGTCCGTGGTCATCTTGAGGTCGCTTAGCAACTCCTCCTCTTATTCTGACCGTTCCGTTTGCCATTGCGAGCGAAGCAATCTCACCAACTCCTTTGTCCCAGATTGCTTGGCCACTTTGTACCTCGCAACGCCAGAATAGGATGTCATTCTGAGCCAAAGCCCTGAACGAACTGAAGGGGAAGAATCTAGACCCTTCGCTGTCGCTCAGGGTGACAAAGTAAACGCTCTCATTGTGCCTCTGGGCGGGCAGCTAAATAACGATTTATTTGCTCGCGTATTTTCTCGGCCATGCTTCTAGCTGCCTCAGCGAAATCCTTTTCCTTTGAAGCGTAAAGAATTTGTCTTGAAACAGCGATAATCGCCCTTTCTCCTTTGGCGTCCATTCCATAGTTGACTGCCAAGGCCAAATCTCCGCCTTGAGCGCCGATGCCTGGTATGAGCAAGGGCATTTCAGGGCAAATTGAGCGCACTTTCTTTAATTCCTCCTGGCAAGTGGCTCCCACCACCAGACCGATATTGCCGTAGACATTCCATTCCTTGGCTTTCTGTGCTACCTCTTCGTAAAGGGAGAAACCAGCGGTGGAACGAAGGTCTTGAAAATCTGAAGCGCCAGAGTTTGATGTTCGGCACAGGATAAACACTCCTTTGTCACGGTAGCTAATGAAAGGTTCTATGGAGTCGAAGCCTAGATAGGGATTGACTGTGGCGGCATCAAAGCCGGAAGCGGAGAAAAGAGCTTTGGCATAGGCTTTGGCGGTGTTACCAATATCACCGCGCTTGGCATCGCCGATTATAGGAATATCACTGGGAATATATTCTGTGAGCTGTTCTAAAATCCTAAGCCCCTCGATTCCCAGTGCTTCATAGAAAGCCAGATTGGGCTTGTAGGCACACACCAAGTCGCGGGTGGCATCAATGATGGCTCTGCCAAACTCCAAAGGCTTCACTTCGGGCATTAGGTCTGGATCAAGATCCAGCCCGATGCAGAGCCAGCTTCTGTTCTTTTGGCTAGCGTTGCCTAGTTTACTGATAAAGGGGCGCAAGGGCAATGCTTTCTTTGCCTCTAATAGTTGATTAGCGTGCTGGAGCTTCTGGCTACGAGCTCACTGCGCTGATTTGTGTAGTTCGTCTCGTAGACAAAGAAAAGCATCTTGCCCATTCTACCTTCACGCTCAAAGACCTTAGCCAGTTCAGTACGGGCTGTTATGGTATCGCCAACTCTCAATGGCAGGGAAAATTCCCACTCTCCTCCCCCGTCCAGCACGCGCTCCCGAGGCAATGTCACCTCCGGCACTGCTGAGGGGAGTGTCTTTGCTTGGGAAACAATAGGAAATGTCGCCATCAAAGCGCATAAAAGCCATGGCGGAGCAATGATGCCTCCGTATTCGGTGCCCCTGGCATATTCCTCGTCCTGCCATAGAGGATTGGGGTCGCCTACTGCATCAACATACCGTCGGATTAGCCCCTTGTCAATTTCAAGCGTAACCGGCTTTCCCTCGGTACCTATCTTCTTTTGTAGATCCTCCACGGTTATGTGTTTTTCAGCCAATCTTAATTGCTTCCTCCCAGTACTAGATATACCATCCACCAGAGACGTTCAGTACGTCGCCGGTGATGAAGCGGGCATCATCTGAGGCCAAAAACAATACCACCTTAGCTGCGTCTTCGGCTTGCAATATCTGGCCGCCCATTTGCACTACGAACTGGTCCCTGACTTTCTTAGGGATGCCTAGTTTTTCCCCCGCGACCTCCTCGCCACTCTCTTTCTCTCTGGTTAACCTGGTGTCAACTATTCCCCAAGCCACAGCATTGCAGTTTATGCCAAATCTCGCCCATTCCCTCGCCACCGTCTTGGTCATGCCGATGAGCCCTGCCTTGGCGCTGGCGTAATTGATCTGCCCAATGTTGCCCATTAGTCCAACTGCTGAGGACGTATTGATTATAGTGCCGTTATGCCCCTCCTGCATCATATATTTGGAGGCTGCACGGATACAGTTGAAAGCCCCTCTGAGGGAGATATCCACAACAATATCCCATTGTGCATCGGTTATCTTGTGTATCATGGCATCCCTGGTGATCCCGGCATTGTTTACCAGAACATCGAGCTTGCCGAACTTCTCCACAGCAGTGTCGATTAGCCTCTGAGCTTCGTCTGCCTTAGTTATATTGGCAACGCAAGCTACTGCTTTCCCACCTTCAGCCTCTATTTCCTTTACCGCTTCCTCTGCAGGGACAGGATCGATGTCATTCACTATGACGCTTGCCCCTTCCTGGGCGAAAAGAACTGCCGTTGCCCTGCCTATCCCCCTTCCTGAACCAGTAATTACAGCTACTTTACCATCTAACTTTCCCATTTTTCCTCCTTTGTTTGTTTTGTTAGGAGATCTCAACCTTGGAGGGGAGAACTACAGCCGCTGTACCCAGCGTAGTCTTCTCTCCTGCGGGATCTTCTGTCCAGACATCAAGCTCTACATAATGCTCCCCGTCCTTTAGGTATTTTTTCGTCACCTTTCCTTTCACGGTTATGTCCTGGTCAGGGACATCCATGCCCCGATATTGGCAAGTCAACTTCTTCAAGGCCCCTTCCGTGCCAATCCAACCAGTGATCAACTGCCCCATAAAGGCGAGTTTCAATCTGCCATGAACGATAACCCTATCAAGCCCCTGGCTTTTGGCGAAATCTTTGTCATAGTGAAGCTCGTAAAAATCTCCCGAGCCACCGGCCCACATCACCAACTGCCGAGTTGTGGGGTGTTTGCTCAGCGCCGGTATCTCTGCACCCTCACTTACATCCTCATAGAATACGCGGCTTCCCATTTCTCCAGCCTGTAGCTTCCAGACAATTGGCTAAATTGTAAACATTCTCTCCTATCTTTGCAACATAACGGCGTGCTGGACAGATGATATAATTGGGAAGTGCTGGAGAAGCGTATGGACTATCGCCAGGCTGAAGAGTACCTCCACAGCTTTGTCGACTTTGAGATGATTCCCGGAATATCTTTTGCCTCATCCGATTATAACTTGCTACACGTGGAAGAGCTTTTGCACCGGATGG
>CAYVSN010000096.1:0-5401 GCA_964453875.1 uncultured Dehalococcoidales bacterium | reverse complement strand
ACTATATCCGCTACTCTCTAGCTAGCGGTGATGGCTTCCTAACCGTGGCCACCACCCGGCCAGAGACGTTTTTTGGCGACACTGCAGTAGCGGTAAACCCGGAAGATAAGCGCTACGGGAATTTGGTTGGAAGGCATGTGATCCTCCCCATCATAGATAGGAGAATCCCCATCATCGCCAATGATGCTGTGGACCCCTCTTTTGGCACCGGGGCATTGAAGATAACACCAGCTCATGATCCCGTAGACTTTGAGGTAGCACAACGGCATAACCTGCCCCTGGTAAACGTCATGAACCGCGATGCTACCATGAACGAGAACGCAGGCCCCTATGAGGGTTTGGAAAGGTTCGCTTGCAGAGACAGAGTAGTGGCGGAACTAAAGGACAAGCATCTATTGGAGAGAATTGAGCCCTATTTCTATAAGGTGGGGCATTGCAGCCGTTGCCAAACGATGGTTGAGCCAAGGGCTAGCCTACAATGGTTTGTTCGCACGAAACCCCTAGCTGAGGCAGCCATCAAAGCTGTCAGGGAAGGGAGCATAGTCATTATCCCAGAACGCTTCACCAGGGTATATTTCGACTGGATGGAGAATATCAGGGATTGGTGTATTAGCCGACAACTTTGGTGGGGACATCGCGTTCCGGTATGGTACTGCGGGCAGTGCGATGGCGACAAGATTTTTGTAAGCGTGAAGAGAGAATTACTGGACAAATACGGCATGGGCATGCCTATAGTGGGAGCGTATGGTTATTCCTTTCTTCGCGGACCGGGCTATATTCCTAGTATGAGTCATCAAGAAATCATGGAAAATGCGAATTGGGTAAGCATCGATTTAAAAGCCAATCCTATTGTCAGTATAGACGCTCCGCAAGCATGTTCCCGATGCGGTGGCAAACAGCTAATTCAGGATCCTGATGTCCTTGATACTTGGTTCAGCTCAGCTCTATGGACACATTCCACACTGGGCTGGCCAGAGGATACTGGGGACTTTGATTACTTCTATCCCACTTCAGTGATGGAGACTGGCTACGACATCCTTTTCTTCTGGGTAGCCAGAATGGTAATGATGGGGCTCGAAGATACTGGCGAAATCCCCTTTGAGACTGTCTACCTCCATGGGCTAATTCGAGATGAAAATGGGGAGAAGATGAGCAAGCTAAAGGGGAATGTTATCAATCCAGTGGAAGCCGTGAACAAATATGGTATTGATGCTCTTCGCTTCGCACTGACTGCAGGTACTTCACCAGGAAATGACATAAACGTTGGCAAAGCAAGACTGGAGGCCGGCCGCAATTTTGTCAACAAACTATGGAATGCCGCCAGATTCATCCTGCAGAGCATGGATGCCGAAAACGCAGGAAGGTCAGTTACCCGGGCTACCCTAATCGCCGAGAAGCAATTCGGTAGGCCTTGGAGAATAGAAGACCGCTGGATTGAGAGCAAACTCAGCCGCCTCATCCACAATGTCACTAAACTCATGGAGGATTTCCAATTTGGCGAAGCTGAGCAACAGATCTATGATTTCATCTGGTCTCAATTCTGTGATTGGTATATTGAAATGGCCAAAATACGATTCCACGACCAATCAGCTCCCTCACCTCTACCCTTCCTGGTGGATACTCTGGAAATATCGCTTCTCCTCTTGCACCCTTTTACGCCCTTCGCTACTGAGGAACTGTGGCAAAAACTAAGACAGCGCCTGTGCCGCGAAGGCCAAATGCCGACCTCCATCATGGTAGCTCAATATCCCATCGCTAACGATGAACTCATCGATGCTGAAGCTGAAAGAGCTATGGATTCCATAATAGAGATTATCCGCTCTATCCGCAATGCTCGCACCCAACAAAAGGTGAGGGCAGACAAATGGATCGAGGGTCAGGTCTATGCCGATGACCTCTTGCCATACATCGCCGCCCAAGCTAAGAGTATAGAAACGTTAGCCCGAGTTCATCCCTTAGCCATCCTCAGTCGGCAGGAACGGAAGCCTCATAAAGGAGAAGCTCTCGCCTTGGTGCTAAAGGAAGCGGTAGTAGTTCTGCCGTGGGCCGGCATGGTTGATCAGTTTGCTGAAAAGCAGAGGCTAACCAAGGAAAACCAGGTAATCAAAGCTATGCTTGCTCAACTTGACCAAAGGTTGAGGGATAACGATTTCCTGAGTAAAGCGCCGCCAGCCATTGTCGAAAGGGAAAAACAGAAACTGCGCCTGCTCAAAGATAAACTAGAAAGACTGAGATTGGAACTGTCTCAACTTGACTAAGGAAAACTACGACCTTTCACCTTCAAATAGTAATGCAGCGTCGCCAGAGCTTTCTTCGTGTCGCTGGCAACACAGGACTTATCACATCTCTTCAGGCGCTGCTTGAACAGCCAGTAGGTGAATTCCTTATGTTGGCTCAGGCTTATAGACTTACGCCTGGGATACCCTTTTTCCTTCCTGAACCGCTCTAGCAGTTCTTGCTCATCGGATCCATAGAGTCGGTGGTATGCTTCATCAATTACCCCCTCGTCCTTCGTCAAACCTAAGCCTCGTCTCCCCTTTCGAATCTCGCCAACAACTGCCAAAATAAGAATCTCCTCCACAAGGATGCCGTAGAGATAGTTAAGATAAGCTTGGTATTTGGCGTTGCCAATAAGTCCCCTAAAGTCATCTTTTGTTAGTCCTGCCGGTGCTCGATCGAAGAAAAGGAGGTCAATCAGCTCCTTCTCGGGAATAAACCCATCAACCTCCTCACATAGCCTCTCAGCCAAAACTAACCAGTCAAACGCTTCCTTGTCAATGAGATATAAGAAGTGTCGTCCATTGTAATCCTCTTCCGGGCTGCGCCACAATCTAACAGCTTCAAGCAGAGCCAAATACCAATTATTGCATTCAGCAATCGCCCTTTTTAGATGTTGAATTGCCTGAGCATCACCCTCAAACGACACTGCATTCCCCTACAGTTTACGAGAGTCAGTTCCATATATTATACCAGTACTTAATGCGGCGTGTGACTTCAACCCCAAAGGCGCTGCTGTCAACACAGTCAGTCCTCACTTCGAGAAGCCCTTATCTCGGTCCGATGACCAGAAGCTGGCGTGGAGTGAATGCATTTTCACGCCATTGCGAGCGAAGCCATCTAACGTACACACTACCACCCTTCAGGGTTGCGCATCGCTACCTGACGCGAGGCTGAAGCCTCGACCACTACCGCCAACCCCTCCCGCAAACTGCTACCTTCCCTTGAAAATAGGCTCCCTTTTCTCTAAGAAAGCCCTGGCTCCTTCCTCATGGTCCTCTGTCCCGCGTAGGTAGTCTATAGCAAAAGTCTCACATTGCACTTGGGTGATCAGGTCATTATCCATCCCCCTCAGAGCTCTCTTGGAAACCCGAATTGCCAGGGGTGCTAGTCTCACAATGCTGCCTGCCATTTCATAGGTCGCTTCTCTTAGCTCATCAGCAGGGACAACTTGATTCACCAACCCCATCTCTTTTGCTTCTTTAGCATCAACAGTTTTACCTGTGAACACTAGCTCACAAGCTTTGCCTATTCCCACCAAGCGAGGCAGAAAGTAGCTTGAGCCCATTTCTGGGCTGAGACCTACCCGAGCAAATGCCAGACTGAATCTAGCGTTCTCAGAGGCGATTCTGACATCACAGCCCAAGGTGATGGTGCAGCCGAAGCCTACTGCAGCGCCATTTATGGAGGCGATCACAGGCTTCCTGACTCTTGCGAGGGCAAGAGGAATCCCCTCCATGAAGTCCTTTGTCACATCATGAGTTGCACCCTTCTTTCTTTCCTCTATCTTTGTAACGAAAAACTCTTGGATATCTGCCCCAGCAGAGAACGCACGCCCAGCTCCGGTAATCACCACCACCCTAATGTCATCATCCTTGTCCACTACACCAAAAACGTCAACCAGCTCTTCCGCCATCTTGTCATTTAAAGCATTTAGTTTCTCGGGGCGGTTCAGGGTAATGGTGGCAATGCTTTCCTTCTTTTCCAGAATAATGGTCTCGTATTTCATAAATGACCTCCTCGTATTATATGTTTTGAATGGTTTCTTCTTAGCACCTAGAAGCGGAACAGCACCTTCGTCAGCAACGTGCCTCTCACTCTCTCTCCAGTCTGCACCCAGGAGTTCGTCAGAGCTTGATATCAGCCTCTTCGTTAGCCTGTGTGTACTGCAAGAGCTTAGCGAAGCTCTTGCTTGAAGACACCCCTTATTCTGTTGTTAACGTGCAATCGTCACGGCTTGCCCCTTCACCGCAGGACTTATCGGGATCCTTACTTACTCTCAAATTATAGCCCAAATTCTCATCGTGAGGAACGTACGCGCTCATTCCCCCGTAGCACGCCGTCTTTGTCAACCTTACGAATGTACTACATTACGGCCTTTCTGCTCACACTGGGTGCCAGCAAGGGCAAGAATATAGACTTATTCTGTTTGAATATAGAGCTGCTCATAAGCTATAATCATGCGACAAATCAATCGGAGACTTGTTTGCTAAAGAGTCATAGCTGCGGAGAATTAAGGGAAAAGCAGATTGGGCAAACGGTGACGCTGGCTGGCTGGGTACATCGGCGTCGCGATCATGGCGGCATGGTTTTTATTGACCTACGAGATAGCGGAGGTATAGTTCAGGTAGTCTTCAACCCTCTAATGTCGGAGAAGGCCTATCGTATTGCTGATTTACTCCGCAACGAGTACGTAATTCAAGTTGCCGGGGAAGTTGTCCAACGTCCTAGGGGAACGGAGAACCCAAAATTGGCTACCGGAGAGGTAGAGGTTGCGGCTAGAGAAGCTACTATTCTTAATCCAGCAAAGACGCCACCATTCTATATAAATGAGGATGTGGAAGTTGAGGAAAGCCTTTGTCTGAAGAATCGTTACCTATACCTGAGAAGATCTAGAGTGAAGGATAACCTCGTCCTGCGTCACCGAGTGGTGAAGTTTATCCGTGATTTCCTTGACGCCAGGGGTTTCATCGAGGTTGAGACGCCTGTCTTGATTAAGAGCACCCCCGAAGGAGCCCGAGATTACCTTGTCCCCAGCCGCCTCAATCCAGGGAAGTTCTATGCTCTTCCCCAGTCTCCCCAGCAGCTCAAACAGATCCTCATGATAGCCGGCTTTGAGAAGTATTTCCAGATAGCTCGTTGCTTTCGCGATGAAGATTTGAGAGCTGATCGCCAACCTGAGTTTACCCAGCTCGATTTAGAAATGAGCTTCGTTGAGGAAGAGGACATACTTAGGCTCATGGAAGAGCTTTTTACTTCGCTTGCGGAAACGGCTGAACCTGAAACGCGAGTGCTCAAGCCTTTTCCTCGTCTGTCCTACAACGAAGCGATGGAGCACTATGGAACGGACAAGCCAGACATGCGTTTTGGAATGGATCTCGAGGACATTTCTGATATTGCTGCT
>CAYVSN010000095.1:0-5461 GCA_964453875.1 uncultured Dehalococcoidales bacterium | reverse complement strand
ACCCTCGACGTCTTGCTTGGGAAGCAAGCACTCTACCGCTGAGTTACACCCGCAACCCACTAATATTATCAATCAGGTGGACATCAATGTCAAGAATGCGTCTATGAGACCTGTGAAAAAGGGCAAATTCTAGAGAGCACGCATTGTGTCTGTGAGTTCTCAGCTTCGCGGTTGCGTGCCAACAAGTTCAATTGCCCTAGTGTCCTTGGCCGCGTGTACCTTATAGCCGACAAAAGTCCTGGTAGCGCTCCTGATGCACAGCTTCCCCTGTCTGCTGGCGCAATTCCTGGTCCCGCGTGAGCGTTTCATTCCTATGCTCTCGCCACTCCGCGGTGGACCTGACGCAGCAGGCTTACGGTGTCAGGCCCAGCTATATTGGCCATAGGATGGGTGGCAGCTACTAGCTGCGGGCTTTCATGTAGGAAACGTGGCTGTCGGCATTCTTCCACCACCTGGCTAAGGTGCACTTGAACGGAATGGGCAGGTTAGCCTTTGTCTTCGCTATAGAGGTCAGGCACTTCCTTCTCCACAAAGCTGAAGGCCACCTGCTCTGTGGTGGTCCGCAGTTTGTGATATGGAGGTGAGAGGTTGCCAACTCCACATTAGTCGAAAAACTTCCTCTCCCCATCTTTGGGAGTCAGCACGGGTTATGGTTCGTTACCTGGTTTCGCCTCTTGTGCAGACTTTGCTCTGATGTAGCGACGAGTTTTTGATCTATTTGGGCTTTTCAGAGCTCTTGTTTATCACATGAATGTGATATGCCCTGTCTCAAAGTGCTATTCTACGGTGGCACCAAGGTTAGGAGCTTCTTGGCAATCTGGGGATACTTGTAAATAAAGATTAATTCATCCTCAACGAGGGGTTTTTGTGCTTCAACATTAGCATATCTGGCCAGTTCCAAGATCTCCTCCGCGTCCCTGCCCTCGGGTAGCTGTATAGCCATCTGACCCATTACGTGTCTGAAACCTGATATCCCGCCGTATTCACCCGAACATATTTCCCTGCCGGTCTCCACAAGCTCCGGTTCACCCCTGCCTAATTCGGTCAAGTCGTATAGCTCGTAGTTGTTCGAGTCTTTCAACATACCGTCGGCATGGATGCCAGAGGCATGAGCAAAGGCATTGGCTCCCACACCCGGTTGGTTTATAGGGATGGGAACTCCAAAGGCATAGCTGGCAAATTTTGCTATTTTCCATGCCTTCGACAAGTCAATTGGATCTCCCAGTTGATATTTGTCAGCGAAACCTTTGGATTTGGTAACAGCTAGAATTGATGCCACAAGATCGGCATTGCCCGCTCTTTCCCCGATTCCATTGACTGTAGTATTGATGTAAGCATCTTGTCCCCCATCTATGGCTCCCTTAGCCCCGGCTAAGGAATTGGCGACTGCCATTCCCAAATCGCCATGGCAATGAAGTTCGATGGGAATCCCTACATTCTCTGCCAGGGTCTTGACAGTTTCGTAGATAGTGAATGGGCTGTCGTAGCCAAGGGTATCACAATATCTAAGCCTATGAGCCCCGTGTTCCTTAGCTGCTAGGCCGAACTTTACCAGGAAGTGCGTGTTCGTTCTGGAGGCATCCTCGGCATTCACGCCTATGCTTTCAGCCCCATTTGATCTAGCGGCTTCCACGGCATCAACCATCATGTTCAAGATGTCCTCTCGATTCTTCTTCCCTAGGAATTTGCCGTAAATCATCTGATCCGACGTAGAGATAGATATATTGAGATGCCGAATCTTCGGAACGAGCCTGAAGGCTGTTTCCACATCGCCCACGGTCGCTCTTAGCCAACCCTCCAAACGAACGGGTTGCAGGACTCCTATATCAGCCAGTTCCAAGTTTGCCTGAAGGTACAGGGCTTCGTGCTTTGTTGTAGGGAAACCAAATTCAGACTGAAAGATGCCTATATCATTAAGGTACATATTTATCATTGTCTTTTCAAGTTTAGATAAGCCGAGATGCGCAGTCTGAACGCCATCCCGATTAGTAACATCTATAAAGTAAATCTTAGGCATGCCTTTTACCCCCTAGCAAACTAACTAGACAATATAACATCGTTGTCTTCTGCAAATCAATTCGGCCTTGCACCGTCGTTGCCGGTCCATCCGAATCCAAATCTATCGGAACTACTCACCGTGTAGTATAATATCGAGTTGCTAATGCCACGCACAAAAGTAGGCATAATAAACGTTACTGGATACATCGGCGCCGAGTTAGCTCGCTTGCTCTATCAGCATCCCAGAGTAGAGCTTTGCTCGGTCACAGGGAGAAGCGCGGCAGGACAACACCTAGGGAGTGTTTTCCCGCATCTGGGAGATATGGATTTCTTGATTACATCCGAGCTTGACAAAGATATTGATATTGCTTTCTCGGCTATGCCTCACGGAACAAGCATTGAAGTCGTGCCTCCGTTGCTCGAAGAAGGTGTGAAAGTCATTGACATCAGCGCCGATTTCAGGTTGAAAGACGTGGGGGAATACCCACGCTGGTATGACTTTGCTCATCCTATGCCAGAGCTGCTCAAAGATGCCGTTTACGGGTTGCCCGAGTTGCATAAGTCTGACATCACAACAGCGAGTCTAGTAGCCAATCCGGGTTGCTATTCCACTGCTGCTATTCTCGCATTAGCGCCCATAGTTAAGGAGGGTCTCATCCATCCTAATATCATAAGCGACAGCAAGTCGGGCGTTTCTGGCGCCGGCAGAACTCTGAGCTTGGCCACCCATTATTGCGAAGCAAGCGATAATGTTTGGGCTTATGCTATCGATGGCCATCGGCATCTACCTGAAATAGAGCAAGAACTTCAGATGATAAATCCTAGGCTTCACCTCGCAATTACCTTTGTGCCTCACCTGGTGCCGATGACACGCGGGATATTGAGTTCCTGTTATGCTAGACTAAAGAATGGCAGATTAGCTAAAGGTGCCAAAGCCAAAGAAGAACTACAGCAGCTTTATCGCGATTTCTATAGGGATGACCCTTTTGTTCGTATAACGAAGGAGCCTCCCGAGACTAAACACACTTGGGGGAACAACCTATGTTTTATCTACCCTACTATAGATTTGAGGACGCAGAACCTCATAATCATTAGCTGCATTGACAATCTGGTGAAGGGAGGGGCAGGACAGGCTATCCAGAATATGAACTTGATGCTCAAGCTGCCCGAGACAACTGGCATTGAAACCCTAGCCATTTACCCATAAAATCTGATGTCTGCCCTCATCGTCTAGTGGACTAGGACATCAGCCTTTCAAGCTGAGAACAGGGATTCGAATTCCCTTGAGGGCACTTAACAATTGCTTAACACTTCCTCTACTTGCGTCCCAACGTATTTGGCTATTGCCGGAGCGCTAGTCAATCCAGGAGACTCTATGCCGATTAGATTGATGAACTGGGGTAAACCTCTATCCCATTCGTGGCTTATCACAAAATCCCTGAACTCCTCTCCTCCCGCATCAAGTTTTGCTCTTATACCTACCATCTCGGGCTCCAAATCATCATATTCTATGAAGGGTAGAAATCTTACCGCCGAGTCGTAAAAAGCTCTCTTTTGTGAATCATCAACTTTGTGGTCTATCCTATCGACATAACGAGCATTGGGACCGAGGCGCATTCTTCCCCCAAGATCCAAATTGACATGAATGCCAAGGCCTAGTTCCCCAGCCTTCGGCACCGGGTATATCAGTCTGCTGACCAGCTTGCTCTTGCCATGGCCTACGCTGAAGTATTCTCCCCGGCAATAGTGCAACTTATAGCCAGCTCTGGCTACATCTATTCCCACCATTCCGGCAACCTCATCGCTGTGGAGGCCGGCACAATTTATCAGGACCCTGGTCGTGAAACAGAAATAGCCATCACGGTCTTCTACGCTGACCTTGTATCCACCAGGTATTCTGTCTATTCCGGTGACCTCTGTTCTGTAAGCTAGGTGAGCACCGTTATCTCTGGCCTTTCCCGTGAAGTAACTCATTAGAGTCCACGAATCTATGATGCCCGTTGAGGGCGAAAAGATGGCGGCAATTCCTCTTACATTTGGCTCTAGCTTTATTAGCTCTTGGTGGGAAAGCATCCTTAAACCCTTAACACCATTGTTTTCGCCTCTGTGCCACAAGTTTTCCAATTCACTGACCTCTGCATCATCGGTTGCTACTATGATTTTGCCTATTCTTCTGTGACCTATCGCATGTTTCAGGCAGAGTTCGTACAGAAGAGCATTGCCTTCGACACATGTTTTTGCTTTCAAGGAATCTTTGGGATAATAAATACCGGAGTGAATAACCTCGCTATTGCGGCTGCTTGCTTCCTGACCGAACGTCTGATTCTTTTCCAACACGTAAACGTCCCTGCCCTCCCTTGCAACTTGCGAGGCTATTGCCAGCCCTATGACACCGGCACCGACGATGGTGATATCGACTTGGTACGACATGGTGAAGTCGGCTCAACTATTTGTTCCAAGCGCCTTCGCCAATGAGCGGCACGAAATAGCAGCCTCCTAAGCGCTCTACCTTGTTTCCCTTGCGATGTTTGGTGACTTTGGTTAGTTCTTGTTCCCAGTGAGAGCCAACAGGGATCACCAGTCGGCCACCCCAAGATAGCTGATCCAGAAGGACTTGAGGAATGGAAGGAGCACCCGCAGAGACTATAATAGCATTGTAAGGAGATTCCTCCGGCCAACCCAGAGTCTTACCAGCAATGTGAACTTCAATGTTAGAATAACCAAGCTTCCGTAGGACTCGCTCAGCCGATTCCGCCAGTTCGGGTATAATTTCTACGGTAACCACGTGTTTCACTAACTCAGCCAATACGGCTGCTTCATAACCACTTCCAGTGCCTAACTCCAGCAGTTTTTCATCACCCTTGAGCTGTAGAGCTTGTACCATTAGGGCTACGATAAAGGGTTGAGAAATGGTTTGACCGAAACCAATGCTTAGCGGTCTATCTTCGTAAGCCGAGTAGCAGCATTCTTGAGGCACAAACGCTTCGCGTGGCACACGGGCCATAGCTTCGAGTACCGACTTATCGCTAATCTCATGGCTAAGGTCTCTAATCAAGTTAGCGCGGGCTGCTTCTAGATCCACCACTGCTGATCACTCGAAAGATGTCAACCAAAGACAAACGATAGCACTATGAGAAGCAAGAGTATCGAACCAGCGATAATGCCAATGCGCCGCAATTCGGGCAATATATACCAGTAGCGCCCGATAGAGCTTCGAGCCTCAGAGGATTTTGGGGTTGACGATTGATAGCTTGCGATTGTAGGCTCAGGGCTACGGTACTGTTCTCCCTTTGTTGGTTCTACCGGCCTGGCACGGCGTTTCCCTCTACTACGACGTGATTTCTTAGACATCACCCCCACCAAGAATGCTTTCGAGCCAATTTAAGAGTCAAACTTGCCTGTAAATCCTAGTACTCGATACATATGCATGACCTAGGAGCCGTTGGACGGATTGAAGGTCAGC
>CAYVSN010000094.1:0-5470 GCA_964453875.1 uncultured Dehalococcoidales bacterium | reverse complement strand
CCTAGTTCGTAAGGAAGGCTTCTCAAAGAGAAGCGCCAAGACTCTTCCTGTAAGGAGACATCCCCCACCCTGCCGCTTCGTAAGCAAAGCCTCATCTATAAGGCTTCTGATCTCCTCGCCGCTCAGGTCGGAGACCGAAAGCAAGCCTTTCTTCATGCAACTCTAGTATATCATGCTCACGAAGTATTATAATATGCAGCTATCAAGAGACGGGTTACGTTAGAGCCGAACGCACTACTGGAGACGCACGAATAATAAGAAAAGCATGCCGCCTCAATCGAAGCTTAAGGTTCTTATTAACCGTGAGGAAATCAGCAAAACCGTCGCAAGGCTAGCTTTCGAAATCAAGAGGGATTACCAGGGGAAGGAGCCTTTGCTCATTGGTGTACTCAAAGGCTCCTTTGTGTTTATGGCCGACCTCATCCGGCAGCTTGATTTGCCCGTGGAGATCGATTTTGTCAGGGTCTCCAGTTACGGTGCTGCTAAGGAGACTTCGGGAAAGGTTAAGATAGTCCAAGGGCTTACAACAAACATAAAAGGTAGGGAGGTTCTCGTGGTCGAGGACATTGTGGACACCGGCATCAGTATCTCTTTCTTGCTTAACTACTTGAGGAAGAAAAAGCCTATTTCTCTAAGACTTTGTGCCTTAACTCACAAGCCATCCCGTTGTCAGGTCCCGGTATTCATTGACTACCTTGGCCTCACCATACCCGATGAATTTGTCGTTGGTTATGGCCTTGATCTCGATGAGAGGTTCCGCCATGTACCTGATATTTGCGTGCTAGAGGATTAGTGAATGAGTTTGGCTGAGCTTATTTCTGTTGCCAGGGGCGTAATGCTACCGGATTTGGTTCTGAAAAACGCCCGCGTTATCAACACCTTCGTCGCGGAGGTGGAACAGGGCAACGTCGCTATTTATGATGGCAGGATTGCTGGCATCGGTGCTTATGAGGAGGCGAAGGAGATTATCGATTTGCACGGCAATTACCTGGCTCCAGCTCTGATTGATGGTCATACCCATATAGAAAGTTCTATGCTTCACCCCGCCCAGTATGCTCGTGCAGTGGTTCCCCGAGGAGTTCTGACCGTGGTCACTGACCTGCACGAAATCACTAACGTATGTGGGCTTGCAGGCATAAGATTCGTTGCCAGCTGGGCGCAGAAATTGCCATTGGATATCCTATTGATGGCTCCCTCTTGTGTGCCAGCAACTACTCTGGAAACGTCAGGTGCTCACATCGGTGCTGAGGAGATAAAGGAGATCTTGGCCTATCCACACGTTATTGGCTTGGGCGAGGTGATGAATTTCCCTGGGGTCATCAACTGCGATACAGAGGTGTTGGACAAGCTCATTGCCTCGAAGGGTAGGGTTATCGACGGACATGCCCCCGGGCTTGGTGGCAAAGAGCTTAACGCCTATATGGCGGCGGGAATTCTCTCTGAGCATGAATCCACTACATTAGAAGAGGGGAGGGAGAGGCTGGAGCGGGGAATGTGCCTGATGATTCGAGAGGGATCTTCGGAGAAGAACCTTGATACTCTGCTACCTTTGGTCACTGATAACACCTACAAAAGGTGTTTCTTTGTTGTCGATGACCGTAGCTGCTCCGACCTCCTTCGCGACGGCGATGTAGATGCTGTTGTAAGAAAAGCGATCAATAGGGGGCTAGAGCCAATCCGGGCTTTGCAGATGGCCACAATCAACACTGCTGAATATCGCAGGCTTCATGACAGAGGAGCCATTGCGCCGGGCTATCTAGCCAATCTCATCACCATCACTGACCTCTCCAAGCTAGAGGTGGACATGGTGTTTCACGAAGGCAGCCTGGTAGCAAGACAAGGCAAGCCTTTGTTTTCCATGCCATATACTCCGCCCGAGCTAAAAGATACCGTACACGTGGGGCGGCTTAATCTGGAATCACTAAGGCTCTCTGCCACCGGTGAGACTCATCCAGTTGTCGAAATCATCCCGGGACAGATAGTCACTAAGAAACGGGTGGAGAAGGTGAAGGTTGAAGATGGCACAATCATGCCCGATACCGAAAAGGACATCTTGAAGCTCGTGGTAGTGGAAAGGCATAGAGCCAGTGGCAACGTCGGTCTGGGGCTGGTTAAGGGCTTCGGCTTAAAGCGAGGCGCGTTAGCCTCTTCTGTAGCTCATGATTCCCATAACATAATAGCCGTGGGCGTCAATGATGTTGATATACTTAAGGCGAACGAGGAAATAGAGAAATTACAAGGTGGGCTTGTTGTCTGTGCCAACGGCGAAGTGATCGCCTCTTTGGCACTACCGGTTGCAGGTCTGCTTTCTCTTGAGCCCCTGGAGGGAGTCGTGTCTCAGTTTGAGAAATTGGAGAAAACTGCCACTAGCCTGGGGAATTTGCCTCCAGCACCCTTCTCTATCCTTTCCTTCCTTGCTCTGCCAGTTATCCCTGAGTTAAGGCTGACTGATTTAGGACTGGTGGATGTGGCGGAGTTTAGATTGATTTAGCAGGTGTTGGGGAATTTGGTGGAAAGGGGTTGAAAAGAGACTCGCAGTGGCGTTAACCTTATCAAAAATCTTGCATAGGAGGTGATACGGACTTCAGTTTGACTGGACGGCAGGAGATGCTTAGGGTGGCAATTCGCTAATTTGCGACAGCGAATTAGCTCCCAGAGCGCTCGGCTTGGATGAGACGCGAGAGTTTCCCCTCGATATTTCTAAGAGAATTGTCGGCATGGGACTTGTGTAGATTGTGACATCCGAAGAATATGGCGGGCCGAGGTGTGCCTGAGCTGAAGGACCAAAGCTATGTGAGGCGAAAGAATAGGCAACTACTTGAGGTCAAGGGTAGGTTGATCTTGACGAAAAGAAATTGAAAGATGAGGAGGTCATGAGATATGGATTTCACCTTAAGCGAAGAGCAGAAAATATTCCAGACTACAATTCGAGATTTTGCTAAGAAGGAACTGCAGCCAATAGCACAGAGCTTGGATGAAAGTGAGGACTTTCCTTTTGAAAGCCTAAAGCAGTTGGGGAAGCTCGGAGTAACAGGGCTGACTGTTCCTGAGGAATATGGGGGCAGTGGTGGTACACGTATCCATTGGTGTATAGCTATGGAAGAAGTTGCCTGTGCTTGCGCTTCCACCGCTACTGTCTTGGATACAAGCATGGGTATAGGCGGTCACGCCATAAAGCTGTATGGCACCCATGAACAAAAGAAGAAATATTTGGCTCCCCTTGCCACAGGGGAAAAAGTAGGTGCCTATTCATTAACTGAGCCGGGTGCTGGGAGTGACCCATCATTAGTTGAAACTACTGCAGCAAAAGATGGCGACTCTTATGTTCTCAATGGCACCAAGATTTTTTGCTCCAATGGCGATGTCGCTGACACCATAGTACTCTTTGCCACCAAAGACAAATCTTTGGGCCACAGAGGTCTAAGCGCCTTCATCGTTGAGAAAGATACACCGGGATTCTCTGCTGGCAGAGTCTTTAAGAAGTTAGGAATACGAGCGGCGCACAATGCTGAGTTAATACTTGAGGACTGCCGAATACCAGCCGAAAACCTCCTTGGTGAGGAAGGGCGGGGGTTCAGGATAGCTCTGTCAGTGCTAGATTCAGGCAGGATTGGCATTGCTGCTCTAGCCACAGGTATTGCCAGGGCTGCTCTGCAGGCATCCATAGCTCATACTAAGGAACGCCAGCAGTTTGGTCAGCCAATCGCCGATTTTCAGGCTATTCAGTTCAAGTTAGCCGACATAGCGATGGGAATTGATGCAGCACGGTTGTTAACTTATCGAGCTGCCGATCTCGAAGATAAGGGGCTTCCTTTTAGTACAGAAGCAGCTATGGCGAAGGCGTTTTCCAGCGAGGTAGCCATGGCAGCAACAACAGAGGGGCTACAGATGCATGGGGGCTATGGGTACATGATGGATATGCCTATTCAACGCTATTTCCGTGATGCCAAGATAACCCAGATATACGAAGGGACATCAGAAATAATGAGAGTCATTATTGCCAGAAGCCTTCTGCGCTAGTATGGGGTGGCGGTCGTAATTGCAGGGACTCTGGGTTGAAAGATACCTCGTAATGGCGATTCTTCGGCTCTTTGCGAAATTGAGTGAGAATAGGCAGGGGGTTTAGACTTCAGGGGCGTCTTTGTCCTCCACATCTCTCACGTCGCAAGAAATGCTCTTCAGCATCCTGATTCGGGCATTACACCGAAGAAAGGGACTGAAGGCTTCAAAGTCACCAGGAGAGAGGATATCCCGGGCTTCGCTCCATACCACTTAACGCGCTGGCTTTCACCAAGGAGAGGAAGCTATATGGTAAACCCATAGGCGAGCTTCAAGCAATACAGTTTGCACTTGTTGACATAAGCGTGGACATTAAGGCGAGAAAGTGGCTTTCCCACTATGGGCCCAGCAGATTGACCAAGGTGCAAAACCCGCAGGCGCCTATCTTTGGACTAGCCGACATAGGAATTGTGGGCGACTTGAAAAGTGTCCTGCGGCTGCTAATACAGGGATTGAAGAAGGGACTATGAGTCACTCTCCCCCCGAATCAGCTTCTCTGCGTAGTCAAGCAGAGTCTTTTGCCGCTGGAGAGGCACTCCCTTTGTCTCCAGGTATGTCCTTAACGCTTCAAGAGGAGTCAATCCTTCAGCAGCCCAATTGCCCAACCTGGGCCGCGACTCACTCTTGACATCTTTGGCGAAAATGACATACTGAGCCTCCTTAAGTGCCTGATTTATTTCATTCTCCTTAAGCGAGTTTTCCAGGCATTGAGGCAAGGAAATCTGCAGTCTGACTATGGCATCCCTGATTTCAGATTTCCTCCCGGCAATAGCTTCGAGCACAGCGAAGGTGGGATCATCATCAGGTGTATCAATGTTAACTTTGATCGTGATAAAGCCTCGAGCGGGAATCTCATGAAATTCATACTGTGCTCCTGTGCCACCACCCTTAGGAGGGACATCAACAAGGCAAAACCCTTTCTTTTCTCCTTCATCGCTAAAGTCAAGCCGCTCCAGGCTGCCCGGATAGACCATGAGCGGCTGTTCCCACAATTTCTGGTGCTTATGAATGTGTCCCAAGGCGACATAATCAAAGGAGGCAAGAGCCACATTGCTAGGGAGAAGGACGGGATCTCTGCCAATTATCATTACCCTCTCCGAACCCTGTTTGGCCGTGGATACCGATATATGGGCAGCCAGAACAGACGGCCATGCTGGGTCTAGTTTGGCACTCAGATCAAGCAGCCTTTGCGTCATAATTTGTTGTAACCTGTCATTGATCTCCTCTATGGTAAGGTTCTTGTCTTCCTCTCTGCTTAGCAAGGCGCTTCTCCTTGGCCAGGGCAACGCCACGACTTGAATCTCCCCGGTCTTGGTAGCTATACGATAAATACCGGGGCGATTACCTACATAAACGTTATCCACTCGCAGTGTATCGTATATCTCCACCGTAGTAGCTCGCCCTACTGCAT
>CAYVSN010000093.1:0-5505 GCA_964453875.1 uncultured Dehalococcoidales bacterium | reverse complement strand
GCCTTTCTGAGACCAATTTCTCTGGTGCGCTCAGTTACTGAAACCAGCATGATATTCATGATACCAATGCCGCCGACAAGCAGGGAGATGCCAGCTATAGCCCCAAGGACAAGCTGGATTATTCCATACATTTGGTCAGCAATGCGTGATACCGCATCCATGCTCATAACGGTGAAATCATCGTCCTCCCCTTCCCTGATATGATGGCGCTGCCTCAAGATTGTGATGATTTCCGCCTTGGCGAAGTCTATTGCCTCTTCACTCTTGGCTTGGACGCTAATAGCCTGAATGGTATGTCCGATGCTACTCGTTCGCTGAACGGTCAAGGTCGATTGCACTGTGGATAAAGGAGCGTACGCCATCAAGTCCTCAAGCCCAAAGGCGCCGCCTTTGCTTTCCAACACACCAATGACTCTGAATTGGCGTCCGTCGATCCTCACAGTCTGATTGACAGGGCTCCTTAGACCAAATAACTCTTGAGCCAACTGACTGCCCAAGACAACCACCCTTGACCTTCCCGTATAATCTGGCTTGGTGATGAAGCTGCCTTCGGCCAGGTTAAGATTGTTTACATATTGATATTCTGGTGTTACTCCGGCAATCCTGGCTCCCAGGTTTTCGCCCCCAGCCACTATCTGCCCAGAGGTTTCTATCACGGGTGCTACCATAGCTACGGACGGGGCGTTGCGAGAATCAGCAATAGCCTCAGCGTCCTCCAGGGTCAATGTTTGGGCGGTGCCGAGAGGACCGCCCATACCAAACATGGTTGAGGAAGCACCAGGCACAACATATATGAGGTTAGCTCCCAGTGATTGAAAGGACTCCCTCACCATGGTCTGCTCCGCCCTACCCAAAGATACAACTGAGATGACCGCGGCTACGCCAATCAAAATGCCCAGCATGGTTAAGCCTGATCTTAGCTTGTTACTAGACAGAGCATGTAAGGCGGTGATAAAGCAATCCCACAGTTTCATCCTGATGCCTCGATTCGACCATCACGCATTCGGATAGTGCGCTGGGTATAAGCTGCGATATCTGCTTCGTGCGTAACCAGAACGATAGTCATTCCCTGCTGATTAAGTTGCTCAAAGAGGAGCATGATTTCCTTACTGGTCTGGGTATCAAGATTACCTGTGGGTTCATCGGCTAAGATAAGAAGCGGATTATTTATCAGGGCTCGTGCTATGGCTACCCTCTGTTGCTCGCCACCAGCCAGCTCGCTAGGTCTATGTTTGGCTCGGTGCGCTAGTCCAACAGATTCTAAGACTTGTGAAGCTCGCTCTCGCCGATTGCGGGCACCAACATAGATGAGTGGTAATTCCACGTTGGCTAGAGCTGTAGTTCTGGGCAGCAGGTTGAAGCTTTGGAAGATAAATCCTATCTTTCTATTTCTTATCTCGGCTAGCGCATTATCATTGAGCTTGTCTACTTCGATTCCCTCTAGGCGGTATTGGCCCGAAGTAGCTTTGTCAAGGCAGCCAATGATATTCATCAGGGTGGATTTGCCCGAGCCCGATGGACCTATGATAGATACCATTTCCCCTTGCTCAATGCGTAAGCTTATTCCCCTGAGGGCGGCAAGTTCCGTCCGCCCCATTTTGTAGACCTTGGTTATGTTATCAAGCTCGATCATTTGTTAGCCAAAAGGTGTGAAAGGAGACTGGGATACCGGCGGCAGCACTACCTTTTCTCCTTCCTCCAATCCGGACAAAACCTCAGTGTTTATTCCGTCATCCATGCCCAAGCTGACCTCTCTGTGCTCAATCTCGCTATCTGTGATAACTTCTACCCAAGGATTTTCCCAGCTTCCCCGGATAGCTCGATTTGGAATCAGCAAAACATTGTCTCTGCGGTCAATAATAATCTCAGCAGTGGCGCTCATGCCATCCTTAAGCTCCTTATCGGGGTTTTCCAAAGTTATGGTAGTCTTATAGAATACTACTCCTGCCTCAACTGTGGCTGAATTGGAAACAAAAGTCACTTTGCCTTTCAATTCCTTATCGGGTAGGGCATCCAGAATAATATTTGCCTCCTGACCCTCCTTCACCTTGGACACATCCATTTCATCAATAACGCCATTCATTTCTATCTTGGTGGGGTCAATCAGGATTATGGCGGGGTCAGCATATGTCATGGTTGAAAGCTGTTGCCCATCATTTATCATAATGTCAGCTACGATACCGTCAAAAAGCGCTGTTATTGTCGCTTTGGCCAAATCCGCCTTGGCCATATCCAGAGCTGCTTCAGCTTGATCTAGCTGTAGCTCTGCCAGTTTGACTGAAAGAGGCAATGCCCATACTCTGGCTTGTGATTTCTCTTCCGCCTTGTCCAAACTTTCCTTGACCATATCCAGCAAGGCTTGGGCTTCCTCGTTTTTCCCCTCTCCTAGAAGCCTTTGTGCCTCTTCGAGATTATCTTGAGCTTCCTCAAGAGCAAGCCATACCCCAGGTTGGTCGCTAGAATAACGATAGCTATAATGAGGAAAGATTGTCTGCATAAGGGCAAGTTCAGCCATTTCATATTCTGCCTGGCTCATTTTTACACTGGCCTCAAGGGCGGGAGCATCGAGTTTGGCTAATACTTGACCTTCGCTCACCTCCTCTCCTTCGTCCACCATGATTTCCTTCACCACGCCCGTGGTGCCGAATGATAGATTTGCCTTATGAGGCATTTCCAAATTGCCGCTGGCATCGACGCTTATTATCAAGTCGCCTCGGATGACTTCTTGAATGGTCTGCGTATCGTTTCCTCCACCGGCGCAACCGGTGAAAACTGAGCCAAGTAGGCATCCTGCTGTTATTAAGACTAACCATTTTCTTTTCATTTTCAATCAGCCTCCATTTTGGAAAAGAAATAAGCACCTAAGCTTGCAAGGGCTATCGATATAATGAGCAGAACAGCGAAATCGAGCCAGAGGGGAAAGCCAGCGGCGCCGACGAGACTACCCCGTAATCCGTCCACCCCATAGGTAAGAGGGTTAATATACATTATATACCTAATTCCTGCAGGCATAGATTCCAAAGGGAATAAGGCACCAGAGAGGAAAAATATGGGAAACACTATCAAGGGCATTATGGCCATCCAGGCCTCAGTACTGCCTAGCTTAGTGGCAAGAATTAAGCCAAAGCCGGTAAAGGTAGCACAGGTAAGAATCATGAAAACAATCGATAGGAGCAAACCGGAGAGGCTCGATATCGTAACTCCCATGGCTACCGCTATTACCACGATAATAAGAGCCTGAATTATGGCTGTGGTCATGCCCCCAAGGCTCCTGCCCAGTATGATAGAAAATCGGTTGACTGGTGCTACCAATACCTCCTTGAGAAAACCAAACTCTTTGTCCCAGACAACGGATACCCCTGACATGGTGGCGGTAAACAGCAGAGTCATGGCTACTATCCCTGGAGCAAGGAAATCGAGGTAATTCATTCCCTCAGGGATTCCCTTAATTCCTACGGCAGGTATGGAACTCAGCGGCAATCCTAGAAAAGCAAGAAAAAGAAGGGGCATCAATATTGAGCTGATAAGCCGAGCCTTTACCCTCAAGAACCTCTTCATCTCCCTCAGCCACATCGTATAAATTGGCAGTGGGTCTATCAGCTTGGTGGGTTCTATTCTTTGCATCTTATTTTCTCGCCCTCTTCCTCAGCATCACCCCTTTCCAGAGTTCCATTAGATTTCCTTCCTCTTCCCTTATCTCTCTGCCAGTGTAGTATAGGAAGGCATCCTCTAAGCTTGGTTGGCGCAAGTCAATGGATGAGATGGCAAACCCGTGCTCATCGGCGAAGTCGATGAGCTCAGGTATCCTTTCACCGCCGCCATCGACGTCTAATTCAAGCATGCCACTGTGGGTTTCTACCTTCCTTACCCAACCCAACTCTCTTAAGGAATTTGCAATGCCATCATCGCCATTTGCTATTCGTAATGAAATCAAATTAACGCCCACTGCCTCCTTTAGCTTGTTGGGTGCATCTATCGCCATTATCTTGCCACGGTCCATAATAGCTACTCGATTGCAGAGGTAGTCTGCCTCCTCTATGTAGTGTGTGGTGAGAATTATGGTCGTGCCTTCGCGACAGTTTAACATTTGGATGTAATCCCATAGACTTCGTCTCGTTTGTATATCCAAGCCCAGGGTTGGCTCATCCAGAAACAAAACCTTAGGGTGGTTTATCAATCCTCGAGCAACTTCAAATTTGCGCTGCATCCCGCCCGACAAATTGTTGATCGCTATGTTCTCCTTACCTTTCAAGTCGAGCAGGCTAAGGACTTCATCCATCCTTTCCTCTCTCGTCTTCTTATCCATATGGTACATTTGGGCATGAAACTTCAGGTTTTCCCTCCCGGTGAGGAACTTATCAATGCAAGAATCTTGAAACACAATGCCGATGCATTCCCTCACCTCATTTCTCTGGCGCGCAACATCATAGCCGCATACTCTAGCCCAGCCTGAGCTAGGGTCTAATATGGTGCAGAGCATTCTTATGCTGGTCGTTTTCCCGGCACCATTGGGGCCAAGGAAGCCAAAGACCTCTCCCTGCTTCACGTTTAGGTCAATATGGTCTACAGCCACAAGACCATCGAATTCTCTGGTGAGGTTTTGCGTCTGTATAACATCATTCATATTCTTTTTTCTCTAACCTTCTCCCGGCATAATGCAAAAACACATCCTCCAAGCTTGGCTTATGTTGACTAATTGAGGAGATGACAAAACCATAGCTTTTGGCTAGTCTAACCACTTCTGGTATCCTTGTCCCTTTGCTCCCTATGCTTAGTTCCAGCCATCCATCATGCTGGCTGATATTTTTGATCCAAGTTACCTCGCTTAACAACTTTGCCATTTCACTTAGCGAGCCTTGAGAAAGCCGAATGGAGAGCGAACTGTCGCCGATGGAATCTTTCAATCCTTCAGGGGTATCCATCAACGCTATCTTCCCTTGATTCATGATAGCTATCCTATCACAGAGATAATCAGCCTCTTCCACATAATGCGTGTTTAGCAGGATAGAGGTGCCGAATTCTCTATTTAGTCTCTGAGCATAATCCCACAGCAATCTCCTTGTCTGCACATCCAAGCCCAGGGTGGGTTCGTCTAGAAATAGAACCCTGGGACGATTTAGCATTCCCCTGGCTATCTCCAGCCTGCGCTGCATGCCCCCGGAGTAGTGTTTCACCAACGCATTCTGCTTATTCTGCAATCCTACCAAAGCTAGAGCTTGGGACGCCCTGTCCTCCCTAGTTTTCCTATCCAAATGATACATCCGGGCATGAAACTCCAAGTTTTCTTTGCCTGTCAAATCAATATCTAAGCTTAGTTCTTGAAACACTATACCTATGGATTTTCTGACCTTGTCCCTTTGTTTGGCGATATCGTAGCCACATACGGTAGCGGTGCCGGACGTGGGATTCAGGGCGGTTGCCAACATCATCATAGTGGTTGTTTTGCCAGCTCCGTTGGGACCAAGAAAGCCAAATATCTCCCCTTCTTCTATTTCAAGTGAAATG
>CAYVSN010000092.1:0-5513 GCA_964453875.1 uncultured Dehalococcoidales bacterium | reverse complement strand
ATCGTCTTATGATGTATAAAGTAGGTAACATGAAGACAGTTGAATCGAGGGCTGACGTTTATCTAATGACTTTGCAATCTCTTCCTAAAGCACAAAGAGAAGCAGTGATTGCTCGTTTACTAGAAGACACAAAGCTAAGGGAAGATATCCTCGATTTAGCGCTTATCCAACAGCGCCAAAGAGAACCCTCACGTCATTTTGGAGAGCACTTGTCTGGGACAGAACATAGCAGCAAGCGATAGCCATACTAAGCATCATCCTCATCTTCGGCATTGGTGCCAGTGTTCCCGAGGCTACTCCGCATGACCTGTTTTCTGCAGAACTCATAACCGCATTAGTATTCGGAGATGAGAAGAGGGCCATACCAAAGCGAATCTGGGGGAAGGGAATAAGGCTAGTATCTGATGAGGGCGTTTGACCCCTGCTACTGGGGGGCAAGCTTTTCCTTGCGACGCTAGGCTGCGGCAGTCGATTTCTTGTACGCCTCATATCTAGCTTTGCCCTCGCTAAAGAGCCTCTCCTGTTCTTCAGTGCTTATCAGTAGCGGAGGCACCTCAGTGGGATTCCCGTCGTTATCTACAGCTACCATTATGAAATATGCCGTGAGGGCATGACTTCTCCTGCCAGTAATGGGAGATTCTGTGTGAACCTCGACTCGGACTTCCATAGAAGACCGGCTGACAAAGGTAAGTCTAGAATCTATCAGTACCAGGCTACCTACACGCACAGGACGATAGAAGTTTATTTCTTGCACTCTGGCAGTCACCACGTTTTTCTGGCAATGGCGTACAGCGGCTACTCCGGCGGCGTTGTCCATCATCTTCATAAGGTCTCCCCCATGGACAAAGCCGGCAATATTAGCCTGATCCGGCAGCGTAACTTGAGCCATGCCTGTGGCCGAGCGCAATACGGTTCTTCCCTTGAATTCCTCGACCCCATCTAGACTTTTCAAGAGAGCTAGGCACCTTTGCTCGTGCGTTCCTTCGACTTTGCTCATTCTCTCAAAGAAATCGGCGATTTCGAGAAAGCCCTCCTCCCATGCCACCTTGGCACGCTCTGGATAGAACTTCTCATATTCGAAATGCTCCCCCTCAACAGCTTTTTGAATGTTCGATCTAACGTCCCCTATGCCGCCAAGAAACTGGAATTCTTGCTTGGCATGCTCCCCCTCGTTAGCAGCCAACTCGTAGAACACGTCAGCTACGTCGTGGAGCCCTGCCTCCTTTGCCGCATCAGCGAAATAGGTGTACTGGTTGCGCGCTTGCGATTCCGCGGCGAACGCAGTCCAAAGATATTGCTCCGTCTTGCTTCCTCTGAGTTCCATCTCACCCCCTATGTCTAGAATAGACAAATCTCTTTATTCCTGGTGCCTTTTTACCTATATCACTGTTTCTGGGTCAAGTGCGGCATCTGTTTCCACCTCCCCTTAGTTAGGCACACAAATGGTAACAGGCAGCCAATCTCATTGAAAAGGCTGAGGCCGGGCATCGTCCGCAACGATAGGATAATTTGGCAAGCGGAACTCTAGGGAAATCTCCAAATAATGGGAAATCAGATATGGCGAGGAGTATAATATGGAACGGGAGACTATATGCGACTAGTGTTACTAGCTTTGGCAGTAGCTGTAACGGCAAGCCTATTTGCGGGATGTGGCGGGAATACATATACTCAGACGATCAAGGTTGTTGTTGAACCCGTAAATGTAAGCGGCCTGCACGCGAAAATCCAGTACTACCGAGATACCGAACTAGTGAATTCCATGCACTTTGTTGATGGTAATGGTGACGGCATTATTGATGGGAAATCAGGTCCCACAGAGGGAGGTGCTTGGCCTAAGGGTTGGGAGTGGTTTGATGATCTGTATAGAGATGTTACCATAGGGCATTCTACGATCACACTAACAGGAGACAAAGTAAAATTCCAAGATGGCATCACCTACGAGCTTGTGACTGGAGAGTACGAGTGTGAACAGGTTGGGTGACATAGAATAATGGAGCCTTTTTCCGGCAGTGCATCCAGTATCACATTAGGAATTCGAGAATTTATCGTATCGATTGCAATATTGTTGTTAAGGCTTTGGGAAAGCGAGACCGTGGGTTTCCTCCGAAATTGGGACCACAGGGTATGCCTGTTCTCATAACACGGGCAAGTATGTGCTAGAGTTGCTCAAGGTCATGGACTTAAAGATCAAGAGAGTTGTGGGATGAGTTCTTCAACCCATGAAGCTCCAAAGGTTGGCCTAGCCCTGAGTTGCGGCGCTGCTCATGGCATGGCCCACATCGGGGTGTTGAAAGCCTTAGTGGAAGACTCTATCCCTATTGATATGATAGCTGGTACAAGTGCAGGAGCGGTTGTAGGCGCTTGCTATGCCAAAGAGAGGAGCGTGGTGATTTTGGAGGAGATAACGCTGGGAATGGATTGGAAAAGAGTTGCTCGTCTTGTTGATCCGAACTTGATGTTGCTGGGAAAGGGATTTTTTCACGGGGAAAAGGTCAAATCCCTTTTGCGCTCCATTATTGGAGATGTGAAGTTCGAAGATTTAGAAATACCATTTGCAGTTGTAGCTGCTGATGCCAGGAACATGGAAGAAATTGTCATCAACACGGGTCCAGTGGTAGAGGCGGTGAGAGCAAGCATGTCGATGCCGGTGATATTCACGCCGGTAAAATGGGGCAACAATTTTTTGGTTGATGGCGGAGTGGTCAACCCTATGCCCGTAGATGTTGTGCGTAGTATGGGTGCGGAAATCGTAATCGGCGTAGATGTACTTTGCATGGGCCAACCGGGAAAACCCGAGAAATCAGTCGCGAAGAAATCTCCAACGAAGATGACTCCTCGCTTTGAAAGTATGCACTTATCACTGGTGAAGAGGCGAATTAACACCCTATTGCGAGAGCACAGGCATAGAATCAGGATTCTTGATGAGCTTTCCCGCATAGCCAAGACTAAGGCTCATACCGGCAGCGAAAAGATGGACCCCGAGGCTCCAAATATATTTGATGTGTTGATGCAGCTAATTCATGTCGCGGAATACGAAAGGATGAAATTGTCAATTGAAGCTGCAGATATCGTCATAAGTCCTGATGTCGGTGATATTGGAGCATTTGCATTTCATAAAGGAGAAGAGGCTATAGGGCAAGGATATACAGCCGCAAAGGATGTATTGCCACGGCTCCAAGGAATGATTGGTTGTTCCTAGCTCAAGCACATCACACCCGTTGCTTGATCTTTTGCAGACTTAGTTGTACCCGGCATCGTTGCAAAGAGACCTCTGAAGCCGAACACGGCTCACCGCGCTGAACTTGCCCCTGACCATTCTTGGCGATGACGTTTCAAAATACACAACGATAGGGGGTGACAAAGTCACTGAACAGTAATGGCGACATTTTCATAGGATAACAACGGACAAAACAAGGAATGTGCATCTTTTGCAAGTGGACAAAGCAAAGTCCATTAGATGGTGGATACTCATATCTGTACATAAACAGTCTTATAATGAACAATCGCCGAGACCCGAGCCGTGACCTCTGTACGGCTCAGGTGCCTGGTTACTCTTGGGCAGGTAGTTGTCTCCTGGCGAAAGAGAGACCGTAAAGCTGGAGTTTAGACATGAATCCGTATGATTATGCTGGTGGCGAGCCCTGCTTTAATCTGCACCTGAACAGAACAGCCTCGAGGTGGTTACATTACTCGGTGGATTTCCCCAGTGCGCACCCCACGCCTTACGAAGAAACCAATACGGTCTGGGGTGAGTACTTCCAACCACGGAATGCAGCCCACGCTCCGTTGGCTATTCTAGTTCACGGTTGGGGAGATCGGAGCGTAATCCCCTGCAGACTCTTGGCACGAGACTTAGTGAAGAGGGGAATAGCTTGTTTCATCTTATATCTAGTGTTTCACTCCAGCCGTATGCCGGAAGCCGTGAGAAAGCGGCTTCCGGCCCTTTCCTCCGAGGAGTGGTTTGAAGGATATCGGATATCGGTAATTAATATTCGGCAGGTTGTTGATTGGACAAGTGGGAGAGCAGAGATAGACAGCGACCATATAGCAGTAGTTGGCATAAGCCTTGGTGGCTTGATTTCAGCTATTGCTATGGGGATAGACAGACGCATTCGAGCAGGCGTGTTTGTGATCGCGGGAGGGAATTCAGAGAGGATTACCTGGAAGAGTAGGAGCGCTTTTATCAGAAAAGGACGTAATTGCACCGAAGCAGAATGCCATCAAATCCGTAGTCACTATCCACAGTATCTGGCCGAGGTAGCCGAGAAGGGATTCGAGAATGTTACACCCGTTAAGGAGTGTTTCCTGACTGATGCCATGACATTTGCCTCCTATCTTCGGAAACGTCCAGTATTAATGATCAACGCGCTTTGGGATGAGGCTATCCCGAGACAGGCTACGCTTGATTTGTGGGAGGCATGCGACAAACCTGCCATCGCGTGGTTTCCGGCTACGCATGCCACCATCTGGTTATGGTATCCCTTCATTAGCAGGAAAATCGCTGGTTTTCTTGGGTCAGCTTTCGGGATGCCAGGCAGAGGCTCGGCACGTGCTGAACCTGATATGATTGAGTAGAAGCTGGTGCCAACGAAGCCAGGTTTTCAATGACTATTATTAAGACTCAGAACCTAACCAAGAGCTTCAAAGACCTGCTGGCGGTAGACAATGTGAACTTGGAGGTAGAAGAAGGTGAATGTTTCGGTTTGTTGGGGCCCAATGGCGCAGGCAAGACCTCTCTGGTCAGGATGATAATCGCCGCATCACCCCCTACCAAAGGGGATATATGGGTACTGGGGAAGGACCTAAAGACTAACTCGCGGCAAGTGAAGGCTGTCTTAGGAGTAGTACCACAACTGGATAACCTCGATCCGGACTTGACGGTATTTCAGAATCTAATGGCATTTGCTCGGTACTTCGACATACCTAAGGATGAGGCACGTCGGCGCAGTACAGAAATCCTGAGGCTTTTTGAGCTCCAAAACAGGTGTAATAGTAAAATCAAAGAGCTCTCAGGGGGAATGAAACGGCGGCTGTTGATAGCCAGGGGCTTGATCAATATGCCCAGAATTCTGGTCCTTGATGAGCCCACCATAGGTCTTGACCCTCAAGCCAAATACTTGGTCTGGCACAAGCTGATTGAACTGAAGTCTCAGGGTGTTACTGAGCTTCTATGCACCCAGAATATGGAGGAAGCGACTGCCCTTTGTGACCGGGTGGCGATAATGCATCAAGGCAAAATCCTAAGCCTTGATGCTCCCAGGAAGCTCATTTCTAAGTATGTAGGCAATGAGGTATGGGAGATTGAGGTAGACTCAGAGGAAAAGGATGAGACTGTGAAGCACCTTGAAAGCCACGGACTTGACTTTGAGGATGTGGGGGGTAGGATTCACATTTTCCACGTTGAGGGTGCTGAGTCGGTCAGAGGACTACTGAATTCTCCAGAACTACTGAGGCGGAGGCCAGCCACATTAGAGGATGTCTTCTTCAAGCTTACGGGGAGATCTTTAGTGGAA
>CAYVSN010000091.1:0-5528 GCA_964453875.1 uncultured Dehalococcoidales bacterium | reverse complement strand
GGTCGCCTCGAATATGGATAAACGAATGATGGTCTATGATGAGACATTCAGACAGGCAGACGAGGCTCTCAAAAAGGACGAGAGTGTGATACTTGATGCAACCTTCATCAGCCAATCATTGAGAAGGCGTGCTGCCGCAATAGCAGCTAAACACAATAATACGTTAGTCATCCTTCAAACCCAGTGCCCGCAAGAGGCAGCCATTGCACGGATACTAAGACGGACCAAAGAGGCCTATGAATCAAACGCCCTGACCGAACAGGCCTACCTCAACAATAAGAAGAAGTTCGAAGAGGTAGACCTGGATGATCTGAAGCGTCTGAACCCGAACCTTGATATAATGCATTTTGTTGTTGATACCGAATACGACTCGCCCGAAGACTGGTATGTCATTGGTATGGAAAAGCGGTAGCAATGAAAATAGACTTACATATCCATACCAAGACCTGCTCAGATGGTGCTCTCTCTATTGAAGACATTTTCGACGAAGCGAAACATAGAAGAATCGACTTAATGTCGGCAACTGACCACGATTCTATAGACTGCCAGGAAAGAGCTATCGAGCTGGCAAGAGGGCATGGCATATCCTACATCCCGGGGGTAGAATTGAATGTGACTTTCCAGTATCCTAATGAGGACAAAGCTATTTCCTTGGATTTTCTGGGATACCAGTATGATATTGGCAATGAGGAGCTGAAGAACAAGCTTCAACTGGTAAAAGAACATAGAGAAAGAAGGGCGCGTCAGATTCTAGAGAAACTGAATGCTGAGTTCGACCAAGAGGGTATTGAAAGGTTCGCCGAGGAAGACCTGAAGAACATAGAAGCTAGTGTTGATGGCGTATTTGGGCGTCCCCATATAGCAAACTACTTGGTACAAAAAGGGATCGTAGAGGATAAACAAGAGGCATTTGATAGGTATCTGGTCAAGTGCGATGTCCCCAAGTATCCGCTTTCCCTGGCTGAAGCATCAAGATTGATTAGAAACGCTGGCGGCACACTGGTACATGCACACCCCAATGATCCGAACGGCACATCTCTAGTAACCATAACTCGTGATTTGGATGAGCAGACGAAGATTATAGAAAGACACATGCTAGAGTACATTGATGGTGTCGAGTGCTGGCATCCAAGAAACGATGCGAAGACGATTGCCCACTACATTGAGTTCGCCAAGAAGCACGGCCTGATTATGACCGGGGGCAGTGATTGTCATCAAGAACCAATTATAATGGGCACGGTGAATATACCCGATTGGGTTGCCGCTCAGTTCAGGTGGTAAAGCAACGGTGTCTTCTCCAGCCGTGAGCAAGATTATGGATATAGTCTGGAGTAAGCTGTCAGGAGGTACAACTTGAGGCAATGGTTAGTGATTACGCTCATAGCTATCACGGCAATCATAGTGAACGTGTTTCCCGACGGGGGTGCGAATATAGGCGTCGCGATCATAGCCACTGTGATTCTAGCGGGTAGCGCTACTCTCATGGTGTTGCAAAGATGAAGAATTACGATGTCAAAGACCCCACGCTGGCTGAGGAAGGCAAGCTACGCATTGAATGGGCCGGCAAGGAAATGCCGGTAATCAAGCTAATAGAGCAAATATTTTCTAAGGAGAAACCCCTTGAGGGAATCCGCATTTCAGCCTGCCTACATATCACCACAGAGACAGCCAATCTGGCTCTAGCTCTAAGAGAGGGAGGCGCTGACTTGCTTCTGTGTGCCTCCAATCCCTTAAGCACTCAAGATGATGTTGCTGCTGCTTTGGTGGACTACGACTTGCCCGTCAATGCCATAAAGGGAGAGGATAATGAGACTTACTATCAACACATTATCACTGCCTTAGAGCACAAACCGCATCTCACTGCGGACGATGGCGCTGACTTGGTTTCCACCTTTCATAAGAACCGGGCTGAATTTGACTATGAGGTATTCGGTGGCACCGAGGAAACCACCACAGGCGTCATAAGGCTGAGGAATATGGCAAAAGCGGGAAGATTAGCTTACCCCATTATTGCCGTAAACGACGCGCAAACCAAGCATTTCTTTGATAACAGATACGGAACAGGGCAAAGCACAATTGATGGCATCACCAGAGCCACCAATATATTATGGGCGGGGAGGAAGGTGGTTGTCTGCGGTTACGGCTGGTGCAGCAAAGGTATAGCAAAGCGGGCTCAAGGACTAGGAGCGCAGGTTATCGTCACCGAGGTCAATCCCATTCCTGCTCTGGAAGCGGCCATGGACGGTTATCAGGTTATGAAGTTGATCGAGGCCTCCAAGATAGGGGAAATCTTTATCACTGCTGCTGGAGACAAGAACGTTATTGATGAAGCACACATTCTACACATGAAGGATGGAGCTATTCTAGCCAATAGTGGGCACTTCAATGTGGAGATAAACATTCCCGCTCTGGAAAGCATGGCCAAATCGAAACGGCGAGTGCGCCCATTTGTAGATGAATATACCCTAAACGATGGAAGACGCGTTCACCTGTTAGGTGAAGGAAGGCTTATTAACTTAGCCGCTGCTGAAGGGCATCCAGCTAGCGTCATGGATATGAGCTTTGCCAACCAAGCGCTATGCTTGGAATACCTTGCCAAAATGAGAGGAAAGCTCGAACCGGGAGTATATTCTGTCCCTCAGGAAATTGATGAAGAGGTGGGGAGGCTAAAACTCGCCTCCATGGGAATCACTATTGACTCCTTGACCGAGGAGCAAAAGGAATATCTTGAGAGTTGGGAGAGCGGGACGTAAGCAATTACTCCCAGCAAAAGGGAGGACTCCTGCCTCTAGTTACGGGATTAGCAGGAGAGACGGCGGATTTGATGGAAAGGCTGGCGCAGAAGGGTGGCGCAGCGCTTAAGGAAAGGACACACTACACTTAAATGTAAAGAAGGAATTAAGGAGAAAAGAATGAACAGTTTCATGAACTCACCGTCAATGCTAGTAACTTCGGAATCCGTTACCGAAGGGCATCCCGATAAGCTATGTGACCAGATAGCTGATGGCATCCTTGATGCCATGCTGGAGAAAGACCCGTTTGCCCGGGTTGCCTGTGAAGTTGCAGCCGCAATGGGAATGGTGATAGTAATGGGCGAAATCACCTGCGACTGCTATGTGGACATCCCGAGTATTGTGCGTCAGATAGTGGAGGAAGTGGGTTACACGTGCCCTGAGTATGGCTTTCATTACCAAACCTGTGGCGTTCTGGTATCTATTAAGGAGCAGTCAAGCGATATTGCCGCCGGGGTTTCCCAGTCTCTGGAAACAAGAGCAGGGGAGGCAACCGATGACGTTCTCAATGGAACCGGTGCTGGTGACCAGGGAATGATGGTTGGCTTTGCCTGCAAAGAGACTCCGGAACTGACGCCTTTGTCTATTACGCTGGCACACAAATTGTGCCGCAGGCTGGCTCAGGTGAGGAAAGATGGGACTATTCCCTATCTTCGGCCCGATGGCAAATCCCAGGTGACTATTGAATATAGTTATGGCATACCAAAAAGAGTTGTTTGCGTTGTTCTCGGTGCCCACCATGACCCCGGCGTAGAGCGCAATATCATTGAATATGAACTGAGCAAGGAAGTGATCAAGAAAGTTATCCCTTCCAATCTACTAGATGCCGGAACCAAGTTATACATCAATAGCGCTGGCCAGTTTGTTATTGGTGGTCCCGTGAGTGATACGGGCTTCACAGGACGGAAAGTCATAGCTGACACCTATGGCAGTGCCTGTCCCCATGGTGGCGGTTGCTTTTCAGGCAAAGACCCAACGAAGGTAGATAGATCTGCCAGCTATATGGCAAGATACGCGGCTAAGAACATAGTGGCTGCCGGCCTCGCTGATTATCTTGAACTTCAGGTTGCCTATGCTATCGGAAAGGCTCGCCCTTTGTCACTATCCGTGGAAACCTTTGGCACGGGAAAGAGCCCCGATGAAACGATATTGGACTTGGTTGAGAAGCACTTCGACTTTCGCCCTGAGGCCATAATAAGGGCTTTGGATTTGCGCCGCCCCATTTATCGCCAGACTGCCGCTTATGGGCACTTCGGCAGAGAAGACCTTGATCTCCCTTGGGAGAAAACAGACAAGATAGAAATCTTAAGGGCTGAGGCGGGAGTATAGAGTGAGTCAAGTCTTGAAACCCAAGACCTTAGTGCAGTGCGACTTCGATGGGACGATCACAGAGGAAGACGTTAGTTTTTCAATATTGGATGCCTTTGCCAACGGTGATTGGAGGCAGTTGTTGGCCGATCATCGGGAGGGTAGAATTTCTGTGGGCCATTTTAACCAGAAAGCCTTTGCCATGGTAAGGGCTTCTGAACATGCCATGACTGAACTCGCCAAGAGGAAAGCGAAGACACGGGATGGACTTGAGGAATTAGTCAACCGCTGCCACAGGAATGAATTTCGTCTGGTTATCGTAAGCAATGGACTGGACTTCTACATAAAGGAGATTTTGGAAGACGTTGGTATAGATGATATTGAAGTATTCGCTGCCCAGACTGAATTTCGTCCCGAAGGCATCCAAGTTCAGTATGTAGGTCCAAATGGCGATCTGTTAGATGAGGGCTTTAAGGAAGCATACACCAAGCTCTTCTTGGCTGAAGGTTATCGCATAATGTACGTGGGGAATGGTGTCTCTGATGTAGGCCCGGCACAATTGGCTCACCATATTTTTGCCTGCAGTGAACTGCTGCGCTTTTGCAGAGAAGCAAACATTCCCTGCACACCGTTTGTCAACCTTGGCGACGTAGCTAAGCGACTGGAGATTCTGTAGCAATTCATATTCTTTTCTCCACTACAACTCCTCCTAAACCATGATAGAAGCGCTGGGTTGCCCCCGTTTTTAGTACCACTTAGAGTGAGACAGTTCCTGCGTATTCCTGAGTCCTTCTTACTCCTGGCCAGCGCCCTTATTGAAGGCGGATTGCGATATGCGTTGCCCTGTTATAATCTATAGTCAGTTGTGTACAGCCGTGGGAGAATGTCTTCGCCATTGGGGCGAGGTGAAGCCCTGAGCCTGGCGAAGGGAAAATGAAGCAATCTCTCTCAGCCTACCCTGGGATTGCTTCGGTGCTACGCTGCTCGCAATCACATACCCAGTGGCTTTTGGAAGATCCTGTGAAGCCGGGGAAGGAGCGTTATCATGCCTGAGACTGTGATTAGGTTTGGCACTGATGGCTGGAGAGCAATTATTGCTGAGGACTTCACCTTTGACAATGTTCGTATCTGTGCCCAAGGGGTAGCCCAGTACCTTAAGCAAAACGGCCTCGGTGCGCATGGGTTAGTCATTGGCTATGACACTCGCTTCGCTTCTGAGGACTTTGCTGCTGCTGCTGCCGAGGTAATCGCGGGCAATGATATCAAGGTTCACTTGTGCCTTGGAGCTGCTCCAACCCCGGTGGTCAGTCATGCTGTTCCGGCTACTCAATCTGCTGGCGCCATCGTGATCACCGCAAGCCATAATCCCGCCTCCTGGAGTGGATTCAAGTACAAATCCCAAGGAGGCGCCAGTGCTCCAAATGAGGT
>CAYVSN010000090.1:1294-5606 GCA_964453875.1 uncultured Dehalococcoidales bacterium | reverse complement strand
CTATCACCCGAGTCTAAGCATTTTCACTCGACATTTTACCATGCTAATCTAGCTCATCAAATCCGATTGGCTGGCGTGTGTCCGCGAAAACTGAGGTTACACTTTTTCAACGATCCGAGGGAGGGAATAGACAGACTTCGCACCTTACTTCGAGATACCTTAGATTTCAGAGGATAAGTCCAATCTGGACAATATATATTTACTCAATCTCTATCCTCGGGGTGTAGAAAATACCGCCTTGGTGGCTGGTTTCCTTGTTCATTAGCAATTCGTATACTTTACCTAGCATCGCCAGGCCCACTGCCCCCTCTACTTTCAGGGGGTGTCCTCCCGCACAGTAAAGTTATACTTGTCGAAAATATCCGCAAAGATAAATAGGACTATCTTGCTAACACCATAGGACGATATTACTATGGACAGAGGCTTCTAAAGCATGCTATTTTGTGGACAGAGGCTTCTAAGTGTGCTATTTTGTAAATAGGCGCTTACGAAGTGATTCTGCGCTAGCGTAATAGGCTTTCAAAGAAAGCATTTCTAGTCTAGATGGAGGGAAATGGAAAAAATCAAGGTCTTCGTAGCAGATAATAGTGCCCTTTTCCGCCAAGGTGTGCGCGCTACTCTTTCACTAGCGGAAGATATCGAAGTGGTTGGTGAGTCAGGCGTTAAAGAAGAAGCCTTGGCGCTTATTGAAGCTTTTGCCCCTGACGTGTTGCTTGTGGATGTTGGCCTACCCTTTCTCACTGGATTCACCCTGGCGCGCAGAATCACTCATCTTTTACCAGGGCTAAGCGTGGTTATGTTATCCCCTCGAAGGGATGACGAGGAGATTTTTGAGGCGCTAAAGGCTGGGGCAGTTGCTTATTTAACAAAAGAGATTAGTGGTGAGGAGCTTTCCGACACGATCAGAAAGGTCTTTCAGGGCGAGCGCCTCATCAACGAGACCTTACTCGCTAGACCTCGGGTTGCTGAACGCGTATTAACGCAGTTTCAAAGTCTATCGATGGCCGAGAAGGAGCTAGAGACTCTAGCAGCACCAATCACCTCACGGGAGGCGGAGGTTCTGAGCTATGTTGCTCAAGGCTATGGAAACAAGCAGATTGCTCACACGCTATCCATCAGCGAGCAAACGATTAAGAATCACATCACCTCTATCCTTCGCAAACTCAATGCCAATGATCGTACACACGCTGTGGTTCTAGCACTGCGTAGTGGTTGGATCAAGGTTTAAGTCATAACCTTTATTAGGAGGGAAGACCATGGAGGAGAAAAACATAATGGAGGAGAAAAACATAATGGAAGAGAGAAAGACAAACCACGATGATTGGGAACCATTTGATAAGATTTGGGGGGGGCTAGAAGCTCAATTAGCCACCCAAGCCACCCGGGTTATTGCCGAAGGTAGGCAAAGAGCTGAGCAAATAGCAGAAGAGATAGAGAGGGGGGCAAAGGTGGCAGCGGAGCAAGAGGCCAGGGAAATCCTCGCTTCGGCAGTGGAAAGGGAATCCACGATCGAAGCGGAGGCTAAGCAGAAGGCCGATGAAATCCTGGCGTCGGCGGAGAAACAGGCATCCATAGTCCAAGCGGGGGCTAAGCGAGAGGCCGAGCAAATTTTAGCATCGGTAGCGAAACAGGCAGAGACAGTTGATGCCCAGGCTAAGCAAAAGGCTGAGCAGCTGATTATTGACAGTAAAAAGAAGGTGGAAAGCGAGGCCAAGAAGGTTTATCATGGATTGCTTGCCTCCTTAGAGAGCATTATCAGCGAGATGCAAACTCCTGAGGTTGGGTAGGAGAGTAAGGTCTTGGAAAAGGGAGGCAATGTCATGGCGAGCAAGGAATGTAATCGACTAAGTGGCGAGCTAGAAGCCCAGCTACTTGAGTTTGTCGGTAACCTGACAAGTGAGTATAGCTCTCTAGCGAAACTTGCCGAGAAGATGCTGCTGGAGGCTGAGAAGCAAGCGGCCAATATCAAGGCGGAAGCAGAAAGGGAGGCGGAGGCGCAAGCCACTGAAATTATCGCCGAAGCTAGGCAAAAAGCCCAGGAGATAGCAGAGGAGGAGGCCAAGAATATCCTTCTGTTGGCAGCGGAAAAGGCTGAGACGGTTGAGAGCCGTGCTAAGCAGGTTTATCAGGGATTACTTTCCGGTTTAGAAAACACCATTAGCGAGTTACAAAGCCTCGAGGTGGAGCGGGGCAGCAAGACCGTTGGGAAACTTGAAGATGAGGCAGCGGTTGAGACTGAGAAGCTAGAGGCCGATATCGAGCTGGAAGCGAGAAGGGAAGTGGAAGCGCATGCCACTAGAGTTATTGCCGAAGCCAAGCAAAAAGCCAGGGAAATAGTGGATGAGATGGAGAACGAAGCCAAGGCGGTGGCAGAGGAAGCGGCTAAGAATATGCTCATGTCGGCAGCCCAAAGAGCGGCAGTAATCGAGGCCCAGGCCAAGCAGCAAGCTGAGCAAGTGCTGGCTGACAGGAGAATAAGGGAGAAGGGTGAGATAGAGGAAAAACAAGCATCACCATCCACTTTGGCCTCAGAAATGCCTGAGCCGCTCGGTCAATCTCAGGTAGCTATCCTTACCAAGGATAACCACAACGAGCAAGATATAGCTGGTCAGTGCCAGCAGCCGGAAGTGGCAACAGAAGAGCCTTTGAGCACCCATAAGGATGGGGAATCTAGTGAAGATGAACTCGTGTTGCCGGGGGGAGATGGCTCTACCTCTTATGAGGGGGAGCTAGATTTAGCTTTAGTGGCACCGATAGATGCGGGTCAAGTATTAAAATTGTATAGATACTTGCAGGTAATCCCGCAGCTAAAGGTCTTAAGAACAGTAGGCTCCTGGTCTAAAGGCACTACAATAGCCGTCCTCTTAGAGAAACCGATTCCTCTGGCTAATATGCTGAGGGAAATCCCTTGGATAGAAGGAGTGGCGGAAAATGGTGCCAAGAGGCAGCGGAGGAGAATCGCGGTAACCTTAAAAAGATACGCGCAAAGCTAATCAATAATCCTGGCACCTAAGCAAAAGGGGAGGGGAGTCTGATTCTCTTCCCCTTTTGCTTACCCCTTCTACAGCTTTTTAGCCATTATGAGTGGGAATAAAATACCATAGGTTAAGGGACTAAAGAGCTATTGTTCAAAGCTATGATGCCTCATACAATAGTAACAGCCGAACTTGACAAGTCTGGGCTTCTGCTAATAGTTGCTGGACTCAGCAACTATGCGGGTTAAAGGACGGTAAAAAATGACCACGTTTAACTTGATAGGGCAAGAAAAAACCATGGCTGAAACGATGCTTGAAGCAGAGTTGATCACCGAGCAGCAGTTGCAGGGCGCCCTGGAGCTCCAAGAGAAGGATGGTCATAAGATTGGCCAAATCCTGGTGAAGCAGGGATTAATGACCCCCGAAGAGCTAGCAATCACTACCGGCCTTGAATTGAATGTATCATTTGTCAATCTGAAGAGGCATCAGATTCAGGCCCAGGCATTGGAGAAGATCCCCGAGCCTATCGCTAGGAGATATAGCGTTTTGCCCTTATCTATAGTTGACCATTGCTTGGTGGTGGCCGTTGAAGATCCGGGGGACATCCAGCTTATCGAAGACCTCTCGGCCGTAGCTAGGATGAGGGTTGAGCCGGTGATCGCCACCCCCCGGGACATCCAAGAGGCTATTGACCTTAGCTATAAAGGCATAGGCGAGATCGAAAAACAGCTTAGCCAGATTGCACCTCAGTCTTTGGAAGCTGAGGCAGCCGAGGCTCGAATATCCGCTGAGATCATCGCTCAGGCCCCGGTGGTCCGCATTACGGATCTCCTGGTCGCCCAGGGGGTTAAAGATCGAGCTTCTGATATCCACCTCGAACCGCAGGAGGATCATCTGCGTGTTCGTTACCGTATTGATGGCGTTTTGTATGATAGGCTATCACTGCCGTTAACCGTCCACCCCCAACTACTCTCCAGGATTAAAATTCTCGCTAGGATGAACATCGCCGAACGCAGAAGGCCCCAGGATGGCCAGTTCTCTCTTAAGGTGGGCGTGAAGGATATAGATGTTCGTGTCGCTACCTCTGCCACCTCCTGGGGTGAAATGGCGTCGTTGCGTATTCTAGATAAGTCCTTCGCCCTTTTCGATCTATCGGAGTTAGGATTGCAGCCCGACGTCATTACAAAGTATCGTCAGATGTTGAACGCGCCTTTTGGAATGCTATTGATTAGTGGCCCTACCGGGTCAGGTAAGACCACCACTCTTTACGCTTTAGTCAGACAGCTCAATAGCCAAGAGCGCAATATCATCACCATTGAAGACCCGGTAGAATATCG
>CAYVSN010000090.1:0-1194 GCA_964453875.1 uncultured Dehalococcoidales bacterium | reverse complement strand
TTTGCTAGAGAGAGGCTACCAGCCTATCAGCATCAAACTGAAGCGCCAGTTGCCAAGCCTCGAGGAAGCGTTCCCCACCGTTTTCGGCATTAAGACTGCGGATGTGATCGTCTTTTCACAGCAGTTGGCTTCATTACTTGAGTCTGGCAATGCTATCGTGCCCTCTTTAGAGTCACTTCGACAGCAGGTGGGCAACAGAGCCTTTAAGAAGGTTATCGCTGCCGTAATTGATGACCTTCGCATCGGCCAGTCTTTTGCTGAGGCGCTGACCAGGCACCACCAAGCTTTTAGTGAAGTCTACTGCAAGACAATCAGAGCTGGGGAGCAAGCAGGGAATCTGGAAGTGGTTTTAAGGCAGATGGCTGGCTACTTGGAAAAACGAGAACTAGCCAAGAAAAAGGCAAGACGGGCGCTAACCTATCCGGTGGTGGTGTCCTTGATTGCTTTAGGCGTAGTGGCTCTGCTAATCACGGTGGCTTTGCCGCCTATGATTCAGATGTTCGCCAACGCGGGTGGGGAGTTGCCCTTGCCTACCAGGATGCTTATAGGGCTAACTAACTTCGTCACTGCATACAAGCTCTACATTCTTATTGCTGTCATATCAGTGGTTGTCCTGGCGCTTTGGTATCTGAAGCGTCCTTCGGGCCGACGGCAGTTCCATCGCTTATTGCTCAAGGCCCCTATCATCGGATCAATGAACATCGCCACCCAGATGGCTCGCTTTAGCCGAACTATGTCAATGTTATTACAGGCCGGATTGCCTGTGCACGAGATAATGGAACTGGTGGTCAAGACCACTACTAACGAAGAGGCCCGCAGCGCCTTGAATAAGGTCAACACCGAGTTACTTCGGGGGCATGGCTTAGCTGAGCCGATGTCTAAAATCGATATTTTCCCAAAACTCATGGTTGAAATGGTAACAGTAGGCGAGGAAAGTGGTAGCCTCGACTCTAACTTCGCTGACATGGCCAACTTATATGAAGGGATAGCTAACGATAAGGTCAATGCCGTCGTTGGGGTAATCCAGCCCGCCATGACCATCAGTATCGCCCTTCTTGTGGGCTTTATTGCCATATCGGTGATCATGCCTATGTACTCGATACTGGGCACCTTGGATTAGCCCTAGCCGGAAAGAATGACCAAAGAGGGAACAAGCTATGAAGCTTGTAACGATGAGGAAAACCAGCACAGTTT
>CAYVSN010000089.1:0-5622 GCA_964453875.1 uncultured Dehalococcoidales bacterium | reverse complement strand
CGATATTTTCCCTCTTCCGCTTGGAGAGGTCATCGAGGATTAGGGCCTTGTGCCCGCAATTTAGGAGTTCCTAAGGTAAATGAAAGCCAATCACTCCAGCTGAACCGGTAACAGCTATCACCTTCTTGCTCACCATTTACCTACTCGTCTAGCAATCCCACCTGTGATCCTAAGGGAGCAAAGCGACCGAAGAGTCTGGCTCAGGACAGGCTCGGTCAAGAATCTGAACCCTTCGCTGTGCTGAGGGCTTCCACTCAAGCTGATAAAATGCACAATCTCATTGCCCCGATTCAAGATACTCAAATATTTTCACCTCGGCTAATTGCCTCCCGGCCACGTTTACCATAGCATCGGATTCGTAGACAAGCTCATAATAGCTCAACTCCTCCAGGGGCACGAGACTGACAAATGGGTCGAGGCTTCCTATTCCATAGTTTCCTGATTCCTGACTTGAGACATAGGCTTCAGCCTCTGCATAGTTGTCGAAATACTCGGGTTCGGCGATGATGTTCTTGTACGGCGTGCCCTTCCAAATTGATTCCCCGCTCCATGGGATAACGACGGTGGAATTTTCGGAGGGAGCTACTGCCTTGCCATCAAAATTGTAGAGCCTGGCAACAGTGGACTCGTAATAAGCGGGATAATAAAGCAAGACAAGCCACTGTGGCTCTCCGCCTTCTTCTCCCGAAGGCACGCCATAGTATTCCTCAAATTCCGTTTTGGTGTGGCCAGCCCACTCCGGCATGGCGTAGAATTTGCTAGTAGTCATTAGGTTGTCAATCATTACATATTTTGAGCCCAATTCATCCATAACTTGGTTGGCGGAACTTTCATCCTGTGCAATGAAAAACTGAGCTACTTCAGCGGCGTTAGCTTGACCGGCAGGAGAAGAATTGGGTATGCGGTGGCCAATGCGAGTTATCCAATGACCATAGTCCCACCACGACACAACACCATAGGCGGTTTCAGGGTAGTGGAAGGGAGTCTCATATCGCTCGTAATAGAAATCAGGGTCGCCAAAGGGTTCAGGGCTATTTTCCTTGAGCCAGGTAGTCGCGCTATACCAGCCTGCAGTGATGAGGGGTGGGTTCTGTGCAAGCGCCTTAATGTGTCCAAAATTGGGGAAAAAGACGAGGAAAAAGATGGCTATTCCAGCAACAATTACCTTTACCCATACCCAGGAGGCTCTGGGTTTCATGACGGTTTTCCGCCCTGCCTTCGCCTTTTTCTTCGTCCTCTTTCCCTTCTTCACCATTTTCACCCGTTCTTTGGGCGCGGCTAGCAGTTCTCTCACGCCAGCAAAATCAAGGACCCTCCAGCAGAAGTATCCCGTGAGCAAAGCAGCGTTTACGGCGAAATAGTAACTGAAGCGGCGTTGCCCCAACACAGCTAGCAGCATTATCACGCTCCACACCAGGAACAGCGTTCTATCGGGACTCTCCTTCCTGGTAGCGGCATAAATCAGCAAGCCTAGCGAGATGAAGGAGATGAAGAAAGAGGTAGTGAAGTTGGCCCAGGCTATCCCTAGAGAGAACCCGGTACCAAAGGGGAAAAGGAGAGGATGCACCTCTACAATAGTCAGCTTGGCACCGGCCGGGGCAAAGATGCCGAATCTGCTGAGCATTGATTGTAATAAAGAAGGGTCAATAGCATAGAAAACGGCAAAGCCCACTCCCGCAAGTCCCACCAGCGCCAAAGGATAATAAGCAGGCCTTATCGCTTTTCTTGACATAAGCCGCGAAATGGCGCTGAAGGCTATGGGCGCCACTATGGCGATCGGCATTGATACAAGGTAGACAGCCTCCAACCAACCTCTACCTAGAGACGGGAGAACCGTTAGGAAAGAGACAAGGAACGTTATTACACCGATGATGCACAGGTAGTCAGTTGACCTATGCCTCAGGTGGTCTATGATGAACTGGATTACCAGGTAGAGGAATATGATAAAGACAAGGAGAAGGCCACCCCCCCAGGTGAGGAGGTAAATACCGAGGAAGATGCCTGCAAGCAAGGTGTAGATAAGGGGCTTGGTAATAATTGCCCAGTTTCTGCTTAGCAGGTGACCAAACGATATTCCCCTTTCTCTGGCCCTCTTGATCGCCAGTATCAAGAACAGTATGGTTGTCGTGGCGAACAGGCTCTCTGCCACATGGTGGTCGGTAAAGCCTAGCAGCGAGCGGTTCAACAATTCGCCGGGCAACAGCACGACCAGAGCAGCCGATAACAGGCCTACCCAGCGGTTAAAGAGTTCTTTGCCAATGAAATACGCCGGGATAACTATGAGGGTGCCCAGAATCGCGGGAATGTAGGCGCCAACAGCATCCAGGGTATGTTGGCTTGGTAAACCCCAGCCAATGATCCGGGCAACGCCACCGACAAGCCAGTCGAAGAATGGCATAAATCCCACTGTATAACCACTGGGATAGAAACTATAAGGGTCAAAGTGGATTAGTTGGGGGAAGTGATGAACCAGGTTATCCACCAGTCTCATGTGGTACCAGGGATCAACTCCCCTGAATAAGACCGTCCCCTGGACGAACACTTGGTCGTAGGGCAGGGCTATTCGTATATATAGTGAGATGCCACAGATGATGCCTAGGATTATGGCTACGAAAGCTGCTGGGGGGAGCTTGGCAATCCTATTTGCGGAGCTCATAGTTCCCGATCAATCTTTTTCAGCCTTGCCAGCTTGGTCAAGCCGAAAAGCCATTTCACAAAGTTGCTTCCCTTATTGAAAGTATAGCGCATTTAATAACTCGCGCCTATGCTCGCCGATCTTAGCAACCGGTAATTCTTTGTCGGGAGTCAAGCGAAAAGGATGTACAGAGTGGCCTGAAATCGGCGAGTCGAGGATTCTGCTTATCCTAGCCTCCCTCGTCGCGAAGATTGATTGTTTTGGTAGCGACCTCTTCCCTATTGGTGTCAACTTAGCTTCAACGCGCACAGGTTATGGCGGCTTCACTGCTTGAACTACCTGTCCCGGACTGGCTTCCAGGCTTGACTCGACATGAGAGCTATGGGCCACGCAGGGCACAGCAAAAGGATGATAACGGGGTCTGGTTCAAGCTAGTTACTCGTGAAGCCTCTTGAAGGCAAGCACAGAGTTCATGCCACCGAAGCCGAACGAATTGGAAAGAGCAAATTCCACCTCTGCCTTTCTGGCTACATTGGGGACATAATCCAAGTCACACTCAGGATCAGGGACTTCGTAATTAATAGTCGGTGGAACAATGCTATCTCGCATAGTAAGAATAGTAAACACGGCTTCTACCGCTCCCGCCGCACCCCATAAATGACCTATCACAGATTTGTTAGAACTTACCAATACCTTCTTGCTGTGTTGTCCTAAAGCCAGCTTTATCGCCCTAGTTTCAGCTGAATCATTTAGCTGGGTGGACGTTCCATGAGCATTTATATAATCGATCTCTCTAGGCGAAACGCCAGCGTCATCTAGAGCTAATTTCATGCACCAAGCCTGGCTTTCGTAATCGGGCTTGGTTGCATGGTAAGCATCAACGTTGGAGCCAAAGCCTACCAACTCAGCACAAATCTTGGCCCCTCTTCTCCTAGCGGTATCTAGTTCTTCCAAGATTACGACGCCTGCTCCTTCTCCGGTCACAAAGCCATCGCGATTTCTATCAAAGGGACGACTTGCCTTTTGCGGTTCATCATTTCTAGTGGATGTGGCTTTAAGCTTACACAGGCTGGCAACGAATATGGGAACGATACCAGCTTCAGATCCTCCAGCGATCATTACGTCTGCTTCCCCATGCTGAATAAGCCTGAAAGCATCACCAACAGCATGTCCGCCGGTGGCACAAGCAGTGCTTATGCACCTGCTGGGTCCTTTGGCTCCCAAGGCAATAGCAATCTCGCTTGCCCCCATATTCGGGATAAACATAGCGGCCAGAAAGGGGGAAACACTGTCCAGTCCACCTTCCAGTAAAGCGGCAATGTTTCTTGCGAACGTGATTAAACCGCCAACGCAGGTACCTAATATCACTCCCACCCGATAAGCATTGCTCTTACTGATTGGTAAACCGGCATCATCAATTGCCATCTGCGCAGCAGCCACTGCATATTGAGTAAATAAGTCGGTCCTTCTGATGCGTGTGCTGTCCAAGAAATCCTCAGGTTGGAAGCCTTTTACCTCCGCAGCAATCTGCGTCCCAAAAGCCGAAGCATCGAAGCGAGTGATCCTATTTACGGCTGACTTTCCTTGGCATAGTGCCTGCCAAGATTCTTCAGCACCTATACCCAAGGGGGTAACAGCTCCGGCTCCAGTGATAACTACTCTCCTTCTGTCCATTTGCTCAAGGTAGACCGCGTGGGCTTTGCCCTTCAAATTTTAGCTTCTTTGCCGGCCTCTTTCAACAGTCTGTTAATCTCGGTGGCTAAGCGTTCTAAAGGTAAAATCTGAAACTCCCTTTCTGCACGCCATTTTATTTCCACGCTCTGGTTCTTCAAAGTGCGCGGGCTCAATGTTAGGCGTAAAGGTACTCCCAGAAGGTCAGCATCATTGAATTTGACTCCCGGCGATTCATCGCGATCATCGAAGAGCACTTCAATCCCTTCCTTTTGTAATCTCTCGTATGTGTCTTCAGCAGTAGAGGAAAGGTCAGGATTGTCTAGGTAAAGGGGGCAAAGATGAACCTGGTAGGGGGCAACAGAGAGGGGCCAGATAATGCCTTTGTCGTCATGACTCTGCTCCACTATGGCTGCCAATAAGCGTCCTAGTCCGATGCCATAACAGCCCATGACAATGGGCTGGGATATGCCATCACTGTTCAGGCAGAATGCCCCAAACTTCTCGCTGAGGAATGTGCCTAGTTTGAAGATGTGCCCCACCTCAATGCCCCGAGCGCAAGATAGTTCACCCTCGCATCTGGGACAACTGTCTCCGGAACGAGCTAGGGCAATATCAGCCATAAGATCAACTTGAAAGTCTCTAGGGTAGTTGCTATTCCTGAAGTGGTATTGTGGCTTGTTGGCGCCGGCGATGAAGTTGGAGCCCAAAGTCACGGAATCGTCAGCAATGACTTCTATCCCCCTCATGCCTATGGGTGAAGCAAAACCAGCTACCAGACCTGCCTCATTCACCTCACTTTCAGTAGCCAGACGAAGCTCGGAGCACTTCAGGGCATTTCGTAGCTTTGTCTCATTCACATCTAGGTCACCTCGGATGACGACAAACACAAGTGCGCCCTCCGCGGAATAGAAGACGGCTTTAAGCGTTTGACTTGGTGGCACACCAACAAAATTGGCTACCTCCTGTATGCTTCTGCAATCCGGCGTAGCTATTTCCTCCAGGGGCAGAGGAGCTTCATCGTCTGCCTTTGCCTTGACGCTTTGGGCCTTCTCCGCATTGGCAGCGTAGCCACAGTTGGGGCAATAAGTCAACTCATCCTCACCCGTTTCAGTGACAACCATGAATTCGTGAGAATCCTTGCCACCTATGGCGCCACTGTCAGCTTCCACCATTAGAGCTGGCAGGCCAAGGCGAGCATAGATGTTTCTATAAGCTTGTGCCATTTTCCCATAGCTTTCGTCGAGACCAACCTCTGTGCTGTCAAAGCTATAAAGGTCCTTCATAATGAATTCGCGAACTCTTAATAACCCCCC